>LUKI01000037.1 GCA_001593685.1 Gammaproteobacteria bacterium F7 | reverse complement strand
GTATGCAGCCAATCGCCAATAACTAATATTGAGACTGTCACAGCCTGCTTTGATATGGTCGTCGCTCGAACGGCCGCCGAAATGGAACGCATGCGAACCGAGCATCAACTACGTGAATTACTGCAGGTCGTCGAGCAGTCGCCCGTTGTGATTGCAAAAGCTGACCTCAACAGCAGACTGGTCTATGTTAACCGTCATTTTGAAACAACTACCGGCTATTCAAAGGCAGAGGTACTCGGTAAAGAGCCCCGTTTTCTTACCGAAGGAACGGCAAGCGACAAGGTGTATAAAGAGTTATGGGATACGATTAAAAAAGGGGATATCTGGCGGGGCGAGCTTCTCAACAACCGGAAAGATGGTTCTCAATTCTGGGCCAACGCCACCTTTGGTGCCCTGAAAAATGCCGAAGGCGACATAACCGGCTATATATCCTTGAAAGAGGAAATCACCGAACTCAAAGAAAAAGAAAAACACCTTCGCTTAGCCGCCTCAGTGTTTGAGACCGCCTCTGAAGCACTGGTAATAACGGATACCGAACAAAGAATAAAAAAAGTAAATCAGGCATTTACCAACATCACAGGTTATTCCCGTGACGAAGCTATTGGCCAAAATCCGTCAATGCTGCAATCTGGTCGACACGAGCAATCTTTTTACCAGGCCATGTTCAACTCTCTGGCAACAAAAGGCGTGTGGGAAGGCGAAGTCTGGAACCGACGGAAAAATGGCGAGATCTACCCCGAGTGGTTGCGAATTTCAACCATTATAGACGGTCAGGGAAATCTGGAGGGCTATGTCGGACTATTCTCCGACACCACCCAACGCAAACAGAGTGAATCATTGATTCGCCATCAGACTAACTTTGACGCATTAACCGGACTGCCTAATCGTGGCCTTTTTCGAGACCGCCTATCCAACGCGATAGACTTGGCTAAAAAAAATCAGAATCATATCGCCGTTCTGTTTATCGATATCGACCGCTTCAAATCTGTTAATGACACCCTGGGGCATACCGTTGGC
Organism: Gammaproteobacteria bacterium F7; assembly: GCA_001593685.1. GTDB lineage: Bacteria > Pseudomonadota > Gammaproteobacteria > Pseudomonadales > IMCC2047 > IMCC2047. The sequence goes on along the minus strand of LUKI01000037.1, from coordinate 15,280 downwards.
GACCAGCTACTTCAGGATATCGCCAAGCGATTAACCTTTAACTTACAAAAACCCAATACCGTTGCTCGCTTTGGTGGTGATGAGTTCATCGTTATCTTACCCGACGAAGACAACCTGCACCGCCTTGAAAACTACGTACTCTCAATACTTAAACACCTGGAAACCCCTTACAACCTCAATGGTCATAAAGTATTTGCTTCTGCAAGTATCGGTGTATCTGTATATCCCTACGATGGTGATGATACAGAAACGCTATTGCGCAAAGCCGACAACGCAATGCACAAGGCCAAGGAAAAAGGCCGCAATAACGTTCAGTTCTTCACCATGGAAATGGATATCGAAGCACAACGACGCCAAGAGCTAGAGCAGGATCTCCACAAAGCGATCGCAAAGAAACAGCTGTCCCTGAACTACCAACCCATCATAGATGCCCAGACTGGTATGATTGTCAGTGCCGAAGCCCTGGTACGCTGGAAACACCCTAAAAAAGGGTTTATTTCACCCGTCGATTTTATTCCGCTGGCGGAGGAAGTTGGCATCATTACGGGCATTGGCGAATGGGTTTTGCGAGAAGCCTGTAAAACGGCAAGCCACTGGGCAGCAGAGGCTGGCAGCATACCGAGCGTGTCGGTGAACCTGTCCAGTATCCAGTTTCAGAAGCAGGACATCCCCACACTGGTCAAAAACGTGCTTTTGGAAACCGGCCTACCCGCCAGACGTTTGACCTTAGAAATTACCGAAAGCTTACTGGTCAACGACGACCACAATACACTCAAACAATTACAGGAAATCCGTAGCCTGGGGGTGGGTCTATCAATTGACGATTTTGGCACCGGCTACTCTTCCCTCAGCTATTTGAAAAAATTCCCGGTATCCACGCTTAAGATTGACCGCTCTTTCATTACCGGACTGCCGAAAAATACCGAAGACAAGGCGCTGGTCAGCGCCATTCTGGGCATTGCCAGAAGCCTGAGTTTAAGTGTTGTTGCCGAGGGGGTAGAAACACAGGAGCAGGCCGACCTGTTAACAAAAGAAGGCTGTCAGCGCTTCCAGGGTTACCTGTTCAGCAAACCACTTCCCAGACTCGAATTTGAAGCACTGTTACAACGACAAGATAAAAAAATAAACGTCCTTTAAATAAGGTTCCTTTGGAGGCCAGCCCCTTGTACTGAAAACGGGTATCAGTGCAAGATCATCAATGAATAGCCCTGGCTCGATAATACTCAAAAAGTCCGCAGATAACGGTATTGATTGAGCCGCTTACAACGCCAGATCCTGCAATCGTTCGTGATCAAGGTCGTATCAGCCTTGCTCAATTTACCAGCTCAACGCATCGGCTAATCACAGTTCTGTAACAAGCAGGGTCTGCACCTCTTTGTTCTGACTAATATCAGCCAATGTGTATTCATCAAGCGTCTCAATAAAAGACTGAATTGCCCGATTAAGGATCGGTTTTAAACGGCAATTAATCTTTAACCGGCACAGGGGCTGACTGCAATTCACCGGATCCAGCGTTGCTTCCATCGCTCTAACAACCGAGCCCAATAAAATACTTTCGGGATCGTGGGCAAGCCGAATGCCTCCATTTTTCCCCCTTAAGGTGATAATAAAACCAGCCTTGCCAAGCTGTTGGACCACTTTTGTCAGGTGATTGATGGGCACCTGGAATATCTCAGCAATCTCACCCACCGTACTAAGCTTGCCCTCTTCAACGGAACTCAGGTAAATCAGCACTCGGAAAGCGTAATCTGTATGGCGGGTTAGCTGCATAACATTCTCAACATTGAAATGGTTAGAATTTAATTATGCTTTTTATTTGCATCTTTTAAAAGATGCATCTAATATGCGCTTTATTAAAAGATGCATATTAAATACTTATTTAAAGATTGAGGATGACCATGCTATCAACGACCGAAATAACGCTCATTAAAGATACTGCCCCTGTACTGGCTACACATGGCGTCGATATCACCAGCCATTTTTACGACCTATTGTTTGCCAACAATCCCGAACTCACCAATATCTTCAACATGAACAACCAACAGGGTGGCGAACAACAGCAAGCACTTGCGCGCGCGGTATACGCCTTCGCCGCCCATGTTGATAATCTCGATGCGATTCTCGGCGAAGTCGAACGCATCGCTCAAAAACATGCCAGCCTCGGTATCACGGCAGAACACTACCCTCTGGTTGGTAGCGCGTTACTGCAAGCAATTCAGGAGGTTCTCAATCCACCTGCCGACGTTCTGGATGCCTGGGCAAAGGGCTATGGCATTCTAGCCAACGTATTGATTGAAAGAGAGGCTCAGATTTATCAACAGAACGCCGATCAAAATGGCGGCTGGCGAGCAACCCGCGCCTTCACCGTGGTTGCCAAAGAGCGCGAGAGCGAACTGGTCACGTCCTTTTATTTGACCCCTCAAGACGGAGAAGCCTGTGCAACTTTTCTACCCGGCCAGTACATTTCTGTTTATCTGACTCCGGCCGGCAGCGAGCAACAGCAAATTCGTCAGTACAGCCTGTCGGATAGCCATAAACCAAACCAGTATCGAATCTCTGTTAAGCGCGAAGCGCGTGACAGCCAGCAACTCTCTGTCTCCAACTATTTACATGACCAGGTAAAGGTTGGCGACAAGCTAAACATCAGCGCGCCCTGCGGAGATTTTCATTTGAAAGATTCGGCCAAGCCAGCCGTTTTAGTCAGCGGCGGTGTTGGTATTACACCAATGCAATCAATGCTGGAAACGCTGATTGCCCGCGACCCGGAACGTGCTGTGCATTTTGTACACGGCACCGAAAATGGCGGACATCACAGCTTCAGTCATCGGCTTCAACAGCTGAGTCGTGAAGGAAAAGTCATACCCCATATTTTTTATGCCAATGCCAGCGAAGCCGATCGCGCAGAACAATGTTTTCAGTATGAGGGCCAAACGGACTTAACCGCCATCGAAGCAGAACTGCCGATCGATGACGCGGAGTTTTATTTGTGTGGCCCTCTGGTGATGATGAAAGCCATGTATTTACAGCTAAAAATGCTCAAAGTGCCAGATAACAACATATTTTATGAGGTATTCGGCCCAACCAAGTCCTTGGCAGACTGAGCTATTTAGCGCGCCGCCGAACACCATAACTAACCCGTTTAGCGAAACCCGGAACCTGTTTTCATTGCCTGTCATCCTGTTAATGACAGGCACAATTTGCCAGACACCTCTCTATACAGGTGCGGCATGAATCTAAACACCAGCAAACCAGAGGACAATATCATGAAAATTCTGACAACCTGTTTAATCACAGCAGCTCTGACGTTACCAAAACTGGGCCAGGCCGGCGTTGTCGTTGGCGAAGAGACGGATACCATGCTTGGCAAAGGTGTCGGTGGCTGGGCAGGCGTACTTATCGGCGGCGCAGCTGGCGGACCATTAGGCGCACTAGCCGCTGGTTTTGCCGGTGCCTGGGGCGGCGGTGAAGTACAGGAGGCCAGCGGTCAGGGCGGTACCGCCTATCGCGTGCAGCGCGACGACGGCACTGTTGTTACTGTGCGCTCACCAAATCAGACCTGGCAAACAGGCGATCAGGTAGACATTATCGGCAATCGCCTGGTGGCCTCTGAGCAACAGCTATCGTCACGCTAAGGGCTGTCTAAATAATGCAACTAGCCCCGGTGAAGCTTCTCCACCAAGGCAGGAATTTCATCGGGGTGCATAATCATGTGGCTGGGATTAATACCTAACTCAGCATCAAGCGGGCGCTGATGTTGAATCCATACCGAGGTAATGCCACTGTTGTTGGCTCCGGCAATATCCGACGCCAAGCTATCACCCACATGAATAACTTCGTGGGCTTCACAGTTTGCCAACGTCAGTGCTTTTCTGAAGATGGAAGGAAAGGGTTTTTCCTCTGGTTCCTGCCCACCAATAATTAAATGGTCAACATGAGCCTCCATATTAACCCGCTCTACCTTGGGTATCTGTGAAAACTCAGGGCCATTAGTGATAACCACCAGGGTAAAAATCTGACGCGCTTCGGCCAACCACTCCTTGATGCCGGGATAAAAATCAAAGGCGTCGATACGATCCTGATCAAATTTATCCTGCAAGGCCTGAGCCGTTTCATCACAGCGCTCATTAATCCCCCGCTCCACCAGCAGGTCATGTATTAATTGAACCCGAAACGCCTCTTCACTTTGTTGCTCGATAATCGGCATATAGCGAGCATGCTGCTCAGCCGTCCACTCACGGTAAATACCCGTCACATAAGCATCGGCAAACGCTTTCCCATCGAATTGATCACCATACTTGGCCACCAGAGACTCCGCCATCAGGCGTTTAGCCTGCTCATTGGCACCCGGTGTATCACACAGGGTTTCATCCATATCAAGAAAAAGGGCTTTTAACATGTCAGGCTCCGAGCATTAGATAGGCTGGGCATAATAGCTTAAATTGATGCGTCGCTACCAAGCCATGGTATGATTTTTTTTGACAGCGCCAGTGCACTTAAAAAGGCCGACTCCACATGCCCATCCAACAACCAGTCACCACAGACGCCCAACTGTAATGCCGGATCAAACAGACAAGATGGCGTCGAGTCCTTTTCCTGTTCGCTACCTACGCTGGTGGCATAGCGCCAGCGGTGCAGCTTCTTGAATTCAACCTGCGTCAACGACTGACCGACTAAGCGCTGCAACGCTAAAAACAACTGTTTCTCAACGTCCTGCTGATCATCCTCGAGGTGCTGCTCGGCCCACTCGTTGGTAGAGTGGACCACTAAACTACAGGCACTTCCCCGCCCCGGTTTTGAGCTATCAACAGCGATCCAGGCAATACAGGAATCCTTAACCACCGCCGCCTGCCAATTAACGTCCAGGGGCTCACTTAAGCCCAGCATCAGGCAATAACAACCCGCCATGTTAGTGTGCCGTATATCGGCATAACCACTGAATATTTGCGGCAGCAAAGCGGTCGTCTGCGGCGCAGGCGCCGTGCTGACCACCCAGTCAAAAACACCGTGCTGATGGCCCTGAATATCCTCAAGCAGCCAGCCATCCAGTGTTTTTTTCAAGCCAGACAACTGAGTTTCCAGATGAATGTCCCGTTCTTTAGCCAACACTTTAGCCAGATGATTCATCTTCGGCGCAGCCACATAATGCGGCTCAAACCAATCTCGCTTATAGGGTTTTTTAGCGCGGCCCTGCTCATCCAGGGCCAGCGTTAACACCCGCGGCTGCCAGGGCTGAACCGTGCCATCGGCCAGCAGCGGTTTTAAGAAGGTATTGAATGCCTTGGAACGCGCCGTAAAGAACTGTGCGCCATGATCGAACTGATAGTGTTGCGCATAACGGGTCGACATACGCCCGCCAACACCTCGAGATTTTTCAAACAGCGTGACGTCGGCATAACCGTCAAGAAAATGGGCAAGGCTTAAACCAGCCATACCGGCACCAATAATCGCTATTTTGGGTAATTGATCTGTGGCTGATTTTTGCATTATGAGAGGTCCGAGTTATCTGCAAATGACCCGGACAGCAACGCATGACAATCCAGGCTAATGCAATTTCATTTTTGGCTTTACAGCATTACCAATTTTTTGCGCCAACATAACAGCAGCCGCTTTAAACCAGCCGTGAATGGCTATTTGATGCATCCGGTATAACGAGATATACACCAACCGGGCGATACGGCCCTCAACAAACATAGATCCCTGAGTCAGGTTACCCATTAAACTGCCAACCGTGCTGTATTTGCTCAAATTAACCAGTGAGCCATGGTCTTTATAAATATAATCCAGCAGGGGTTTCCCCTGGCGGGTTCGAATAATGTTATCGCGTACCAGCGTGGCCATTTGGTGAGCCGATTGAGCCCGTGGAGGAACCCAAGACCCGTCCGGCTGCTCACAGGCACAGCAATCACCAATCACATAAATCTGCTCATCAATGGAGCTTTGCAGGTTTGGCTTAACGATAATCTGCCCAGCGCGGTTTGTTTCAAAAATTTCAAGCTCGCGAATAAAGTCGGGAGCCTTCACGCCAGCCGCCCAAACCATCAAATCCGCTTCGATCAGCTTATCCTCTTCACCCGCAGTGCTGGCAATAAAGCCCTGCTCTGTGGCACTGGTAACACGAACATTTTCGTGCACCGAAACCCCAAGTTTTGCCAGTTCTCGTTTAGCTGTGCCGGCAATACGCTCAGGCAATGCAGGAAGAATACGCGGACCCGCCTCAATTAGATCAATCTTCAGGCGTTTCGCTGACATATCCGGCATACCGTACATTTTCAGTAAATCCGCCACATGGTACAGCTCCGCGGCTAATTCCACGCCCGTTGCACCGCCGCCAACAATCGCCAAGTTTAAATAGCCAACAGAGGACTGTTGGTTAGTTCGCATAAATTGATTTAAAAGCGCCCGGTGAAAACGTCCAGCCTGCCGATGAGAATCCAGAAAATAACTATGCTCTGCAATACCGGGCGTACCAAAGTCATTACTGACACTACCAACGGCCATCACCAGCGTATCGTAAGCGAGTTTGCGCTCGGGTAGCACCTCTCGTCCTTCCTCATCAAACAGTGCCTGCAGAACAATGCTTTTTGACTGCCGATCAAGGCCAATCATAGTACCCAACTGAAATTGGTAATGGTGGGCGCTGGAATGAGCACGATAAACAACACCGTCGGTATCGATATCCAGTGACCCCGTTGCCACCTCATGCAGCAACGGTTTCCAGATATGCGTGCGATTACAATCCACTAAAATAATATTGGCCTGCTTCTTTTTACCCAGCTTATGACCCAGCTGTGTTGCCAACTCAAGGCCACCAGCACCGCCACCTACAATCACGATTGTTTGCATGAACTGTCCCTAAAAGTTAATTCAGCCCTTTATAACAAATTTATCGCCTTGACGGATCACACATCCGAATAAAATCAGGCTTTGCAGGCCAGCATTGGTCTATTTTTCAACAAATGCCCGCTCAATTACATAGTGCCCTTTTTTCCCTTGCTTTGCTTCTCGATAACCATGCTCATCAAGCAAACCGGTTAAATCCTTAAGCATGGTTGGGCTACCACACAGCATAAAACGATCATCCTCCAGATTTGGCTGCGGTAAGTCCAAATCCCGGAATAATTTTCCACAGCGCATCAGATCGGTTAAGCGTCCATTATTACGGAACGGCTCACGGGTCACCGTCGGATAATACTTCAACTGCGCCTTAACCTGTTCACCAAAGTATTCATTTTCCGGCAGTTCATTTTCAATGTAATCCTGATAGGCCAGATCAGATACCGTACGCACACCATGTGTCAAAATGACATGATCGAATTTTTCATAAATATCCGGATCTTTGATAATACTCATAAAGGGAGCCAGACCCGTACCAGTGCTCAACAAATACAGATTCTTCCCTGGTAACAGGTTCTCCGCAACAAGTGTCCCAACAGGCTTTTTACCCACTAATATCTGATCGCCTACCTGCAGTTTTTGCAGATGTTTCGTCAGCGGGCCATCCTGCACTTTAATACTGAAGAACTCCATTTCATCTTCGTGATTGGCACTGGCAATACTATAAGCTCGCAATAAAGGCTTATTCTCAATTTCCAGGCCAATCATAGTGAAGTGACCATTTTTAAAACGTAATCCACGGTTGCGTGTGGTTTTAAAACTGAACAGGCTGTCATTCCAATGGTGCACACTGGTAACGGTTTCGTAGTGTGGTTGAGACATCTTGCTAACCTCCGGTTAATCATTTGCAGCCATCATAGTCACCCTTTAAATATTTGAAAAATGGATAATTTCTATAATAATTATTGATAAAATCGATATAATAAGGACTCCACAGATAATATGCCCCTGCGCAACTGTAGCGAACCAACTCAGCCTCGCTGGGATGAGGTAATATTTAAAAATCAAAAGACACCGTCATGAAATTTAGCTTGCGACAGATAGAAGTTTTCCTTGCGCTCTGCCATCACCAAAACATGACACGAGCGGCCAGTCAGCTTGCCATGTCACAATCCGCCGCCAGCAGCTCTCTGAAGGAGCTAGAACAGCAGTTCGATGCACAACTGTTTGATCGCATCGGTAAACGGCTGCAAATCAACGAGCGCGGGCGCTTGCTCCAGCCCTCTGCCGAAGCGCTTATGGAACAGGCGCAGGAGGTTGAGGCGTTACTGGCAGGCAAAGGCGCAAACAGCCTATTAAAAGTTGGCGCGACCTTGACTATTGGCAATTATCTGGCCGTTGGCATCATGGCAAAAATGATGCAACAAAATGCCGGGGCTGAAGTAAGCCTTAGTGTTGCTAATACCTCGGAAATCACCGCAAAGGTATTAAATTTCGAACTTGATATCGGCCTTATTGAGGGTGAAATTCAACACCCCGATCTTGAAGTGATTGAATGGTGCGACGACCAGCTAGTTGCATTTTGCGCACCTCACCACCCGCTGGCTAAGACTGCAAGCCTGTCAGAACAACAGTTGATCAATGCGCCCTGGATTTTACGCGAACAGGGGTCCGGTACTCGCCAAACATTTGACCGGGCAATGCACGGGCTGCTGCCTCAACTGCATATTGCTCACGAATTACAGCATACCGAGGCCATCAAACGTGCAGTGGCAGCTAACCTTGGCATCGGTTGTCTGTCAAAGGTGACTCTTCAAGAGGCCTTTAAACGCGGCAGTTTAATCCCCCTCACCGTTAAAAGCAGAGACTTTTCTCGAAAATTTTACTTTGTTCTACATAGAAAGAAGTACCGTGGTGTCAGCATTGGTCAATGGATCGACCTGTGTCGGCACGCTAACCTTTAATAATCCCTTGTCTTGAAAACGCCCAGGCATTCACGGCAACAAAGCCTTTTTAAAAACTACTAACTGCGTAAATCGCCCATCTTTAGTTTACCAGCAGTAAATATATTTGCATTACAGTAATCTTTGCAGTACAACTGTTGATATCAATCAATTGTAATCAGCCGAAGAACTCTGTTATGACGTGGGAAGAGTACTTAAAACATATGAAGTCATGGGATCAGGTCACCATCGATCCCAAAAGCTTCCTGAAGCTTGAACACGCCACCCCCGTTACACCCAAAGAATATTTAGCGTTCGCGGACAGGGATCTGTTAAACCCTGACGCACGCGGGCTTGTTAACGCCCTTTCCAATGCAAAGCGGGCTATTAATTGTCAGATAACCAGCCTGCTAACCGTGCTGGGGCTTCAAAACTCAGGCGACCTGCAAACCAAACTCCAGCGCTTCAAGCAGATTGGTATTCTCGCCTCCAGAGTCAGCAAAAAAATCTCTCGCCTGGAACGCTTGCTGGACAACCAGTTTTCTAAACCAAGCCTTGAAGACACAGAAAACGCCATTGATATTGCCACATTGTTTGTAGAAGCCACCGATAAAATATTTCAGGAATATATGGACGCCTGGTGGGTCACCAAAAAGGGCTGTGCAAAACGCAGTGGCGCCCATCGTTATAAAGAAGGCAATAAAACATTTATTCTCAACAACAGCTTACCTCAAACAGCCTATTCAGACGGTCTGTATATTCAATACGACCATGAATCTGGTGATTATGGAATATGGGGATACCTGGAAGATCAGGAGGTTTTTGAAGCAGAAGTACGCTGTGGGTCAAGCCTGGATATCGAACTCATCAAGTGTTCCGTTCTTACCCCCTATAACGCATCTGACTCTGAACTAAAGAACTTAGCAGATAAATTTGTTAACGATATCAGCGATAAACAGGGCCTGTTACCCGCTGTAACCAGTGATCAGGAGTAACTTGCCAAATAATGTTGACCAATGCGGTTCCCTCTACAGCCGCATTGGTCATCACTAGCACCGGCTGCCCTCCAACAGCCGGCGCTACGGAGTTAATTGCTACCCCTATAGCAGTAAACTCCGATGGAGGTCACGACACCCCTAACAGCCGTGACCTCTTATTCCCCGTTAGCCCGGCTTGCCGGGCATTTTTTTAGCTGCTATTAGAGTAAAATCCCCTGCCTGACCACAAACATATATTTTAAAAGCAGCCAAGTTTAAAGAGAAGTATCGGTCATAGGGCTACACAATAGATTCGCATAAAGGAGATCGACGCCATGAAAAGCTGCACCCAGTGTGGAAAGTGCTGTACCAAATACAGTGATGGCGGACTGGCAGCTTCGCAAAGTGAAATCGAGTTGTGGGATATTTTCAGGCCCGACATTTATCAATATGTCCGCAATGGTGACATCTGGATAGATCCAGCGACAGGTAACCCACTCAAGCGCTGTCCCTGGTTACGCGCCGCACCGGCCAATCAAACAGGAAAAACCATCTTTACCTGTGATATTTATGATGACCGCCCCGACGACTGCAAACATTACCCTGTAACGATTGAACAAATGATCAATGATGACTGTGAAATGCTTGAAGAAAAGGATTTAAAAACGCCCAAACAGGCTCAGAAAACACTGGATAAACTGATGTTTGATAGCCGCCCTCCGTTTGAGTAAAAAAGCAGGAACACTCATTTCATCCTAATTTTTTCTCAATGAGTATCAATAGCACCCGCTATAATGACCTTTCGTCATCAAGCTTAATCACCTCATCACCCACCTTAATGATCCCGCCTTTTAGAATTTTTGCACACACGCCGCCATGCCCCAGCATGGCGGCAACGGCACCTTTGCCTAACGCCTGCTCCATACGGAGACAAGGATGACAATGGGCCGAGGCTTCAAACTCTGCCTCACCGATGCGAAAGCGCTGGTGGCGAAGCGCCACCATATTAATGCCTGACACGACCAGATTTCGACGTAACACGGCGGGATCTATCATATCCAGTCCCAGCAACTGGGCAATCACAGCAATATGCTCGCGGTTGATCAAGGTGACCTGCCGTCCTGATCCCGCCCGACCCTGACAGCGTCGGTCACCGGCCAGCCCCCTATCGACAATCACTTCAACTTGATCAACAACAATCAGCTCGGCTTTCCGCTCGGGGCGTAAACCAATCCACTCCAGCCGGCCAGGCTTCAGCCCCTGAAGGTGTCGACTTAACAAACGCCCAACGCTGCTGGCTGCCATTCGCTGCGCTCTCAGTTACCCGCTGCTACAAATTTTATGGAGATGGAATTGACACAGTGCCGGGTATTTTTACTGGTCAACCGCTCACCATCAAAAACATGCCCTAAATGACCACCGCAATTACTACAAACAATTTCAGTACGTCGACCATCAGCATCCACATTGCGGGAAATCGCACCGGCGATTTCATCGTCAAAACTGGGCCAGCCACAACCAGAGGAGAACTTATCCGTGGAGCGATAAAGGGGCGCCTCACACTGCTTGCACACAAAGGTACCAAGCTCATAAAAATCGTTATATTCACCACTGAAAGGGCGTTCCGTGCCCTTATGTAAAATCACTCGCTGCTCTTCCGGGCTCAGCGGATTAAAATCGTCGTTGGAACGGGTCATGCTTATCTCTCCTCAAGGTATCGTCACAGCATAAAAAAATACCCCGCTAAACGACAGATCTATTTTAGCTCGTTAACGTTTAAAACTAAGCTAACGCTGATTAGTTGATGACTGGAACTAAAATATCTGATTTGTACCTTATCTAGATATGGAAGATACTCAATAGAAATAACATCAGGAGGTCGTGATGAATCAAGATACCCTCAACATGCAGACTAGAAAGTTTCTTAAGAAGGTTGGCATCAGCTCGCAGCGTGAAATTGAGCAGGCCGTTAGCAAAGCCATCGAAAGTGGCGCTTTAAGCGGCGACGAAAACCTTGATGTACAGATGACACTTTCAATACCGTCGCTTGGTATTGACCACAAAATTAATGGCAACATCGCGCTTGAGGACAATTAGGACAGTTGATATTTCGGCGTATTCAGATAGGCCTTGTACACTATGTCTTGATTGTAAGATTCGCTGAGTAACATAAGCATTCAGCCATTACCCAGAGGTCCCCTAACCATGAACGCACATGATTTTGAATTCACCACTATTGATGGCTCACCACTGCCACTATCCAGCTTCGCCGGTAAAGCCATCCTGCTTGTCAACACCGCCTCAGAATGCGGGTTTACCCCCCAATACGCTGACCTGCAGACACTATGGCAAAATTACTGTGACCGAGGTCTGATTATCATCGGCGTGCCCTGTAACGATTTTGGTGAACAGGAACCCGGCAGCGAAGCGGAAATCGAAGCATTTTGCAGCAAAAACTATGGTGTCGACTTTGTACTGACCAGCAAAGAAAAAGTGCTGGGGAACGAAGCCCATCCGCTTTACCAAGCGATGATCGATGAGCTCGGCGGAGCCGCCAAGCCCAAATGGAACTTTCACAAATATTTGTTTGATGCCAGCGGCGAACTGGTCGAGCTTTGGCCACCCAAAGTCGAACCCTTATCAGAGGAAATAAAAGCCGGGCTTGAACAACACCTTCCCAAGCAATAAAAGGTCTTTCGCATGGAATTAAAGCTGCCTGACTATATTGTGCTGATCGTTGAAGATCTTGACCGCTCACTGGCGTTTTATACGCAAGTGCTTGGCATTAAACTGCAGCATCGTGCCGAAAAGTTCGCGCAATTGGACACCGGCGCAACGCGACTCGCACTGTTTACCCGCGACGCCATGGCTGAAACGCTGAATATGCCACTACAACCCCCCGCCGCTGATGCACCCGGTTTTGAACTCGGCTTCAAGGTTGCCGATGTGGACGCCGCCTACCAGGAGCTGCGCAACAGTGGCGCACCGGAAGTCATCGCGCCAACTGATCGCCCCTGGGGACAGCGTACCGCCTATGTACGCGACCCGGACGGACATTTAATTGAGCTGGCGCAGGACCCGGTTAAGGATTAGTTACTAACCACTTAATCACATACTCATACTCGACGGTAGCGCATTTGCCTGCACCACATAACGCAACGGGCCACCGGGGTTGATTGAGTCAAAGGGGTAACAGGTGACCAGGAGTAATTGCTGAGTATCGGCGCTGGCCACTAAATCCTGCTGGCGGCTATCAACGATAGTCAGATCAGCAACACGATAACGGTGCTGTTGACCGGCATTATCCGTCAACGTCAGCCAGTCACCTTGCTTTAGTTGCTGCATAAACCGAAAGTGCGTATCCCGATGTCCGGCAATAACGGTTGCCCCTGTATCACCCGGTGTCGCGCTACCAATTAAAAAGCCCGGCCCAAAGGCCAACGCACTACCGTGGGTGCCCTGTAGGACATAAAGATCGACATCCTGCGTCGCTGCCTGCAATCGGGCAACCGGCCAGGTATCGGCCCACGGCCATGGCTTAACCGGCTCGCCCGTTGCCAGCGTTTGCTGCCAGGCATCCTCAATCAACTGCTGGGCCAGCTTAGCTTTGGCATAAATCCAGCCACCGTCAGCGAGCAAAAAGCCGCCCACGACCAGGCTCAATGCCATAGCCGTTTTTCTGATCCACTTCAGCGTAAAAAAAATCATGCCGCCCCCTCTCTGGCTGAAGCCTTAGAAATCCGCACTGGGGCAGGAAAACCGATCTTGATGATCATCGCAACCAGCAACAGCACCACACCCCATAGCAGACTCAGCTGTGCACCGGTGGCCGTTTGTGGGTACGCGTAAGCCTGCGCGCCCTGCCCTTTAGGCCGTGCATTCAATACCGCTTGCTCCCTCAACGCCTCTTCGGTTGGGCGACTGATGACCTGCTCAACCGCAATAAAGCTGGTATAGGGCGTTATCAACTGATGGGGCAAGGCGACATCAAGCACAGCCTGGCGCACTTGCGGCTCAGGTCGGCCCATGGTTTTTTCATCCAACAGACTGGTAACTTTCTCTCGTGCCCACAGTGTTGCTACGCCAGCATGCTGTTGTACGCCGTTGAGCTGAATCTGCTGCTGCCAGTGCCGTGCTGCCGTTTTGCCGGAAATAGAGACGGTGCCTTGTAAATCACTGCTTTTTACCGCGATCAACAGTGGTTCACCCCGGTACAAATCAGGCAAGCGCTGCGGATAGCTTTCCACCTTTGCGCCGGCCGGCCAATCCACCTGTATATCGCGCACAACCGGCTGGTCGAGTTTACTGAACAGACGGATCATTTTTTCCTGCACCTCAGCTACCTGTCCGATGTGAGTAAAACTGCCTCGTCCAAACTGCGCCGCCTTGCGCATAAAATAAGAATTAGGCGCCGAACCAATACCCACGGTAAACAGGCGGCTGTTGCCCAGCTGGCGATGGATAGTACCAAATAAGGCCTCCTCATTACCCACCGCACCATCGGTGATAAACATCACTTGACGTACGAAACCGGCTTCGGCTTCATCTCGCAGTGCCGCCTGCAGCGCCGGCAACATTTCCGTACCACCGCCCGATTGCAAACCGTTAACATAACGCCGAGCATAATCAATATTGTCGGCATCAGCGGCGACAGCACTATTGAACAACGTATGAGTCGTAGAATTAAAGGAAATGACGTTGAAACGATCCTGCGGATTGAGCCGACTCAAGGCAAACAATAAGCTTTGTCGAGCCTGTTCAATCGACACCCCGTCCATCGAACCCGACGTATCGATAATATAAATCGCCTCTTTTGGCAGCACAGCCCGCTCTCCTTCAGCATCGCTATTTTGAATAGGCGGCACCATCATCAACAGCGCGTAGTTTTCACCCGCCACCTGTTCACTGAACACCGCTGCACGCGGGGCGACTCCCGGCTGCGGCCGCCAATGCAAGGAAAAGTCCTGGGTCATGGACACCTGTCCGCTGGCCAGCTGTAACTGGTAACGATTGTCTTCTCGCGACAACACGATATTGTGATAGGCACTATCGACGGCCTGCAACGGCATGCCCATATCCAGCTCAGCAGTCACGGTAATAGGGTTAATCAGCTGTTTTGAATTGCCTGGTGCTGGATTTTGGTAAGGCGTAATGTCACTGGCATCCGGCACTTGATCGGTATCCAGTGCCCAACCGGATGCGCCAGTTTTAAACGTACCTGAACCATTCGATTCCTGATCCAGCAGAGGCCTGCCGGGAATATAACGCGGCGTTATTGTCATTGGAAAACGTAAACTGAACAGCCCCTGGTCATAAGTAACCGTCTCAATGTAGTTAAGCTCCACCGTAATCACTTCACCGGGACCAATATTGGCCACCTTTGAGGTGAACATATTCGGCCGCTGCTGGCTCACCAAACTGGCTTTTTTCCCTACCGCTTTGGCTTCGTGATAAATCTGCCTGGCCTGTTCTTTTTCCTTAATTTGGCCCTCAATGACCCGTTCGCCAATTTTCATACGCATACGG
>LUKI01000036.1 GCA_001593685.1 Gammaproteobacteria bacterium F7 | reverse complement strand
CTACAACACTTTTCGCGCTATCAGTCATTACACACCTCCCGCATTGATTATTGCTGAACACAGCAATGAGTTCACGCAGGGCTTGGAAATTATCAGTAAGTTAACCGATGGCGAGGTGTTTGTTGCTAAAGCGCCAGGTGCTGATATTCCGACAGGCGACGCCCGTGTCAAGGTGGAAGAGTTTGACGGTCCTCATCCGGCAGGTAATGTAGGAACGCATATTCACTTTTTAAGACCAGCCTCTGAGACAAAAACGGTTTGGCATATTGGTTATCAGGATGTAATAGCGGTTGCCCAACTATTTACTACCGGTGAGTTGAATTCTCAACGTGTTGTTTCACTAGCCGGGCCTCAGGTGACTAAGCCACGACTGATTCGAACGCAGCTGGGGGCTAACCTTGATGAAATGACGGCGGGTCAGTTGAACGTCGGTGATGAGGCAAATCGTGTAATTTCCGGGTCGGTTTTATCGGGCCAGACAGCGCGCGGCGCGGTGTCTTACCTAGGCCGTTATGCGGTGCAGGTATCGGTGCTAAGCGAGAAGAAAAAACGTGATTTGCTGGGCTATATGAGCCTTGGCGCAAACAAACATTCGTTGCTTAATGTTTATTTGTCAAAACTGAATCCAGGTAAGAAGTTCAATTTCACAACCACAACAAACGGTAGTCCGCGAGCGATGGTTCCGACGGGCTCTTATGAGCGTGTGATGCCGCTGGATATTCTGGCAACTCAGCTATTGCGTTCGATCATTGTGGGTGATCTTGAGTCGGCTCAAGCCTTGGGATGCCTGGAGCTTGATGAAGAGGACTTGGCGCTTTGTACCTATGTTTGCGCTGGTAAATATGAATACGGTCCGATTTTGCGAAACAACCTGACTGTTATTGAGAAGGAAGGCTAATCATGGGTTTGAGAAAAGTACTCGACAAAATGGAGCCCCACGTTCTCAAGGGCGGTAAACATGAGAAATGGTTTGCGCTTTACGAAGCGGTAGACACCTTCTTTTATACACCACCTTCGGTAACAAAGGCGGCTTCCCATGTGCGTGACGGGGTTGACCTGAAACGTATGATGATTACGGTTTGGATGTGCACTTTCCCAGCCATGTTCTTTGGCATGTATAACGTCGGTTTACAGGCCAATGAAGCAATGGCCGGGCTGGGTGTTGCTGAACTTGAAGGTTGGCGCGGTGCACTGATTTCATTATTCGCTGGCTATGACCCAAGCAGTGTTTGGGATAACTTTATCCACGGTGCTGTTTATTTTCTGCCTATCTATGCAGTGGTGTTTTTTGTAGGTGGTTTCTGGGAGGTGCTATTTGCCTCGGTACGAGGCCATGAAGTTAACGAAGGTTTCTTTGTTACGTCGGTGCTGTTTGCACTGATTCTGCCGCCTGATGTGCCTCTCTGGCAGGCTGCCTTAGGCATTACCTTTGGCGTGGTCATTGGTAAAGAAGTATTCGGTGGTACCGGTAAAAACTTCCTGAATCCGGCATTAACCGGTCGTGCTTTCCTGTTTTTCGCCTACCCGGCTGAAATGTCTGGTGATGCAGTATGGACCGCTGTTGACGGCTACACTGGTGCGACCATCTTAGGTGAAGCGGCACTGGGTGGTATGGATGCGGTTTCTTATAGTTGGAACCAGGCTTTCCTTGGCACCATTCCTGGCTCAATCGGTGAAACATCGACGTTGGCGATTATGATTGGCGGCCTCTATCTGCTGTGGACGAAGATTGCCTCCTGGCGGATTGTTGCTGGCGTACTATTAGGCACCATCGGTCTGTCATTGCTATTCAACGTAATTGGATCAGATACGAATCCAATGTTTGCGATGCCCTGGCATTGGCACTTAGTTGTGGGTGGTTTTGCTTTTGCATTGTTCTTTATGGCAACTGATCCGGTATCTGCATCAATGACAAACACGGGTAAATGGGTGTTTGGTCTGCTTATTGGTGCCATGGTTGTGCTGATTCGTGTCGTTAATCCGGCCTTCCCGGAAGGTATGATGCTGGCGATTCTGTTTGCTAATCTGTTTGCGCCGTTGATCGATTTCTTCGTGATTCAGGCCAATATCAAGCGGAGGGCTCTGCGTAATGTCTAGTAACAAAGACTCCATTAAGAGCACCATAATTGTTGCACTATTGCTGTGCCTGGTGTGTTCAGTGATTGTTTCCGGAGCGGCGGTTTTTCTAAAACCACTGCAGCAGGCCAACAAGGCGCTGGATAAGAAAACAAATATCTTGCTAGCGGCAGGCATGGAAACAGAAGGGCAGGATATTGAAACACTGTTCGAGCAGTTCACGCCTAAAGTCGTTGATCTGGACACGGGACGTTATGTTTCAGATGTTGATCCAGCTACTTACGATCAACGCAAAGCTGCTAAAAATCCAAAGCAGTCTGAAGCACTGAGCGGTGATGAAGATATCGCTAGTATTGGCCGTCGCGCGAATTACGCAACTGTTTACCTGCTTGAAAAAGACGGTCAGCTGGATCGGGTGATTTTGCCAGTTAAGGGTTACGCGTTGTGGTCAACACTGTATGGCTTCCTAGCCCTTGAGGGTGACGGCAATACGGTTGCCGGCTTAGGGTTCTACGAGCATGCTGAAACACCGGGTCTGGGTGGTGAGATTGATAACCCTCGCTGGAAAGCACTATGGCCAGGCAAAAAACTCTTTGACGCTAATGGCACACTGGCGGTGGATTTAGTTAAGGGCTCGGTTGATCCAAATAGTCCTAAGGCTATACATCAGGTGGATGGTTTATCGGGTGCAACCCTGACGACCAACGGTGTCGAAAATCTGTTGTGGTTCTGGCTGGGTGAGAACGGCTTTGGCCCTTACCTGAATAATCTGCGAGCGGGAGGTGTGTAATGACTGATAGCGCGAAAAGTGTTGTAGTCGAACCGATTTTTGAAAACAACCCTATTGCATTACAGATTTTGGGGATTTGTTCAGCGCTGGCGGTAACCAGTAACCTGCAGGTTACGTTGGTGATGTGTATTGCGCTGACAACGGTTGTTGCTTGTTCTAACTTCTCGATTGCTTTAATTCGTAACCACATTCCTAATAGCATTCGTATCATCGTGCAGATGATTATTATTGCCTCATTGGTGATTGTGGTAGATCAGATTCTGAAGGCTTACGCCTACAGCATCAGTAAGCAGTTATCGGTATTCGTGGGTTTGATTATTACCAACTGTATTGTAATGGGGCGTGCTGAAGCCTTTGCCATGAAGAATAAGCCTGGCTTAAGTTTTATGGATGGTATCGGTAATGGTCTGGGGTATAGCGTGGTATTGATTGCCGTTGCGGTCGTTCGAGAACTGTTTGGCTCTGGCAAGTTATTTGGTATTGAAATCCTGTCAACGGTTAACGAAGGCGGCTGGTATGTGCCAAACGGCTTAATGTTGCTGCCACCCAGCGCGTTCTTTGTGATTGGTTTACTGATCTGGGCACTGCGCAGCTGGAAACCTAATCAGGTTGAGGCCAAGGAATATGAACTGGCACCTCAGAATACATCGATGCAGGAGTCTCACTAACCATGCTTGAATACTATATAAGTCTCTTCGTTAAGGCTGTATTTGTTGAAAATATGGCGTTGGCGTTTTTCCTGGGTATGTGTACCTTCCTGGCGGTGTCCAAGAAGGTGCAAACGGCGATTGGCCTGGGTGTGGCGGTTATTGTGGTACAAACCATTACCGTACCCGTTAACAACCTGATCTTCACTTATTTGTTGAAAGAGGGGGCGTTGGCTTGGGCTGGATTCCCTGAGGTTGATCTAAGCTTTCTTGGTCTGTTGAGCTACATTGGTGTTATTGCCGCGCTGGTTCAAATTCTGGAGATGTTTCTAGATCGTTACGTGCCCGCTTTGTATAACGCGTTGGGCGTTTTTCTTCCGCTAATTACGGTGAACTGTGCGATTCTTGGTGGTTCCCTGTTTATGGTAGAGCGTGACTACAACTTTGGCGAAAGTGTTGTCTACGGACTGGGTTCAGGTTTTGGTTGGGCCCTGGCTATTACGGCGCTGGCAGGTATTCGGGAAAAACTGAAATACAGCGATGTGCCTCATGGCCTGCGCGGACTGGGCATTACTTTTATTACGGTTGGACTAATGGCGTTGGGCTTTATGTCCTTCTCCGGTGTTCAGCTTTAAACGTCAACTGGGTAAAAAGAAAGGATTATTATGAATCTGGAAATTTATCTTGGTGTGGGCATGTTCACAGCGATTGTGGCATTGCTTGTCGTCATTATTTTAGTGGCCCGCTCCAAACTGGTTAGCTCGGGTGACGTGACTATTGAGATCAACGGCGACCCCGAAAAATCAATTAAAGTACCTGCGGGTGATAAGCTACTGCAGACACTGGCCGGTAACGGTATTTTCTTGTCCTCTGCCTGTGGTGGCGGTGGCACCTGTGCGCAGTGTGAGTGTGTGGTGAAAGAGGGCGGTGGCTCCATGCTGCCAACCGAAGAGGGACACTTTACTCGCGGTCAGGCACGGGAAGGGCACCGGTTGTCCTGTCAGGTGTCAGTTAAGCAGGATATGAAAATCGAAATTCCTGAAGAGGTGTTTGGTGTTAAGCAGTGGCGCTGTAAGGTCAAGTCCAATGAGAATGTGGCGACCTTTATTAAAGAGCTAGTGCTGGAGCTACCTGAAGGCGAAGATGTGAATTTCCGCGCCGGTGGCTATGTGCAGCTGGAAGTGCCGCCGCATCACGTTAAGTACAAGGATTTTGATATTCAGGAAGAATACCGTGAGGATTGGGATAAGTTTGATCTGTGGAAGTACGAATCTGTGGTTAATGAAACGACGGTGCGTGCTTACTCAATGGCGAACTACCCGGATGAAAAGGGCTTGGTGAAATTCAATATTCGTATTGCTTCACCACCACCGGGCACTGACTTCCCACCGGGTAAAATGTCGTCTTATGTGTTTAACCTGAAGCCAGGTGATGAAATTGATGTGTTTGGTCCCTTTGGTGAGTTCTTTGCCAAGGACACCGATGCTGAAATGGTCTTCATTGGCGGTGGTGCCGGTATGGCGCCGATGCGCTCTCATATCTTTGATCAGCTCAAACGTTTAGGCAGTAAACGCAAGATCTCCTTCTGGTATGGCGCGCGTAGTCTTCGTGAAATGTTCTATACCGATGAGTACGATAAGCTGGCTGAGGAAAATGAAAATTTCGAGTGGCATGTGGCGCTCTCTGACCCTATGCCTGAAGATAACTGGGAAGGCTATACGGGCTTCATTCACAATGTGTTGCTGGAAAATTACCTGAAAGATCATCCGGCACCTGAAGATTGTGAGTTTTACATGTGTGGTCCTCCGATGATGAACTCAGCCGTTATCAAAATGCTGGAAGATCTTGGTGTTGAGCCTGAGAATATTCTGCTGGATGATTTTGGCGGTTAATTACATTATCTCTCGTCGCGCCACGGTATCTATTACTGTGGTGCGGCTGCTTTATGCTTTTCTATTTATTCTTTGCTGCGTACTCCTTTCTGCTTGCAGTGAGCCTTCCGAGTTAGATTCCTCTAACAAGTTACATTTGCATACCGGCCAGGTGATGGGTACCTGGTATAGTGTTAAGTATTTACCGCCCAGCAATGCCGAACGATCAGTGGACGATATTAACACTGAAATACATGCCAAATTGGCGCGTATTGATTTATTGATGTCTACTTATAAAGCGACGTCTGAAGTCAGCCGATTTAATGCTGTCGAACCGGGTGTCTGGTTCGATTTGTCACCGCAAACCTATGAGGTTATTGAGTTAGCTCAGGATATTAGTGCAAAAACGCTCGGTGCGTTTGATATCAGTGTCGCCCGTTTGGTCGATTTGTGGGGATTTGGGCCTGAACAGCGGGCTCACCACATTCCTGACGCTGACCAGCTAAAGCAGGTTTTGACTGAGGTGGGGTATGAAAACC
The DNA here is from genome assembly GCA_001593685.1 of Gammaproteobacteria bacterium F7. GTDB lineage: Bacteria > Pseudomonadota > Gammaproteobacteria > Pseudomonadales > IMCC2047 > IMCC2047. The sequence goes on along the minus strand of LUKI01000036.1, from coordinate 11,188 downwards.
TCAAGCTTCATGGCAGTCAATTAAAGGTACAGAAGAAAACGCCTTTGCACATAGATCTGTCAGCCATTGCTAAAGGGTTTGGGGTTGATCAAGTGGCCGACTATCTTGACAGGATTGGCGTTGAAAGCTTCCTAGTAGAAGTTGGTGGTGAGATTAGAACCCGAGGAATGAAGCCTAACGGTCAGCCTTGGCGAGTTGCCATCGAGTCGCCAGCCACCGGCCAGCGCGGTGTGCATTCGGTCGTTAATGTTACCGATCTTGCGCTGGCGACATCGGGCGATTACCGAAACTATTTTGAGGAAAATGGACAGCGTTTTTCGCATACCATTGATCCTAAAACCGGTGCGCCTATTACCCATAACCTCGCTTCTGTTACAGTTATTAGTTCAACGGCAGCTGAAGCAGATGCATTGGCAACTGCTTTTTCGGTTATGGGGCCGGATCAAGCAATGGCTTACGCAAAGGCGTATAATGTTTCTACTTATTTGATTGTAAAAGAGCGGGAAGGGTTTGTGGGCAAAGCGTCTGAAGCCTTTCTTGCCGTAACCCGGGATAAATTATGATGACAGTTCTTTTAATGGCCTTTGGGTTTATGATTTTTATTGTTGTAGCGATGGCTGTTGGAGTTTTGATGGGGCGTAAGCCGATCTCAGGATCCTGTGGCGGCCTCAGCGCAATTGGTATGAAATCTGCCTGTGATGTGTGTGGCGGTAACGATGAAGTGTGTGAAAAAGAAAAGCTGAAAAATCGCGGACTTGTTGATGAAAATGCCCAAGACCTCACCTACAATGCGGCAGAGCCCGATAAAAATAATTCTGAAAATAGTTAGGGGATAAGTATGCCTGGAGCCTCCAAACATTACGATACCATTGTTATAGGCAGTGGGCCTGGCGGTGAAGCTGCGGCCATGAATTTAGCTAAACATGGACAGAAGGTGGCGATGGTCGAGAAGCACCGTGTTGTTGGCGGTGCCTGTACCCATCTTGGAACCATTCCCTCCAAAGCGTTGCGACACTCAGTCAGTGAAGCGATTGCCTTTAATACCAATCCAATGTTTCGGGATATTGGTGAACCACGTGTTTTTTGTTATCAGGATGTGTTGAGGCATGCGAAGGATATTGCCTCTAAGCAAGTCATTGTCCGCACGGACTTTTATTCACGTAACAAAATTGACTTGGTTTTTGGCTTCGCCAGCTTTATTGATAAAAATACCATCAAAATTAATCTGACGGCTGAAGCTAAACATAAGGAAATCCAGCTATCTGCGGATAACTTTATTATTGCCACGGGCTCCAGTCCCTATCTTCCCGACGATATTGATTTTTCCCACCCACGTATTTATAACAGCGACACTATTTTGGATATGGAACATACGCCTCCGCGTTTAACCATTTATGGTGCCGGTGTGATTGGCTGTGAGTATGCCTCTATTTTTGCGGGGCTTGGTGTCCGGGTTGGCTTGGTTAATACCCGTGACCGTTTATTGTCTTTTTTAGATGATGAAATTGCTGATGCACTTAGTTATCAGCTGCGTAATGAAAATGTACTGGTTCGCCATAATGAAGAATATAGCAAAATTGAAGCCGATGATGATGGCGTCACTTTGCATATGCAGTCGGGTAAAATTATTCACTCAACAGCGCTACTTTGGTGTAACGGCCGTTCCGGTAATACGGCTAATCTGGGGCTTGAAAATGTAGGCTTGAAAGCCGATAGTCGCGGTCAGTTGAAGGTTAATAAGGCTTTCTGTACTGACGTGCCGAATATTTTTGCGGTAGGTGATGTGATTGGCTGGCCAAGCCTTGCCAGTGCATCATACGATCAGGGACGTGCAGCCTCTTTTGGCATTATGGGTAAAAAGAGCTATTGGAAATCTGATGATGTGCCAACAGGCATTTATACTATTCCTGAAATTAGCTCCGTTGGTAAAAATGAGCGTGAATTAACCGAAGCCAAAGTTCCCTATGAGGTTGGCCAGGCTCACTTTAAAAATACGGCCCGCGCACAAATTACGGGACAACGGTTAGGGATGCTGAAAATTCTCTTTCACCGGGAAACGCTTCAAATTCTGGGTATTCATTGCTTTGGTGACCAGGCGGCAGAGATTATCCATATTGGTCAAGCGATTATGAACCAGAAGGGTAAGGGGAATACTATTAAGTATTTCACGGCACATACGTTTAATTACCCGACTATGGCAGAAGCTTACCGTATTGCGGCACTGGATGGTCTAAACCGAATTCGCTATAAAGTGCCCGAAGATGACACGGTGACTGAGCTGCCGCTCGCAAAATAAGTTGCTCAACGATGGTAAAACAGTGTAAAACTATACTGCACATAAAACGGCTATCGTTTGCTTGTTTTACCCGTTTAAATTCCGATTTTAAAAATAATTAAGGGATCGTATGAGCCAAGTTAATCGTAGTGGGGAAGATCGCCGCTCGCAGTCTCGGACAGACGTAACTGGTCTGGTTAATTCTCGTTCTGAAACGCTCAGCTTTTATGCTGACTTAGCTTCTCATCGACCTTACCATGAAAATGAGCAGTTTCCTGAGGAGCTTAAAAAATTCTGTCAGGCGCTGATTGATTATACGGCGAGCGCACACTTTCAGCTTTATAAGCATCTTGATGAGAATAAAGAGCGACGTCAGCCGGTCATGAATGTCGCCAATGATGTTTACGCACACATTTCAAAAACCACCGATTTAATCCTGACATTTAATGATCGTTATGGTGACGGTGCGGATATCGCCGAGCACATGGCTCATATTGAGCATGATCTTTCCAGCCTGGGCGAAGCGTTAGCTGACCGTATTCTTTATGAAGATATGGTTATTGATGCGATGTTGAGTGAACGACGTAGCGCCTGAGGTTAGTTGGTAAGGCTTTTGTTTAGGATATATCGCCCGCTTTCAAAACCTTTAAAATAAAGTCCCAGTGCCGGGTTATCAATCGGCGCCTCTAAGTCACAAGCCTGTAAATTTTTTTCAGCGACATAGGTTTCGTGCTCCGCACCATGCACAAGTACATGGTACCAGGGAGCATCTTTGGGCGGTTGGCTTTTAGCCATTAATGCATACCATTCTTCTGACAGCATAAACGTTGGGTCAACATCAATGACTACGCCACGATATTCAAATAGTGAGTGTTTAACCAGCTGACCAACACTAAAGATTGCTTGATTACCCATTGATATATTCTGCTCCCTTAAAGATTGTGAGCAACTTGCTTGTCGGTGAGTGCGATATAGTCGTTGAGGATAAAGGCACCTTCCATTAGGTAGGGATCGTTAGCGGCGTTATCTTTATCTGTACTGTTTTTTTCTAACTCCGAAAGGCTATTTAACTTGCTTAACCCTTTGGCTTCGCGTCGAGAATTCTCTACCGTTAACTGCCAATCATCAAAGTCAATCTGTTGCTTTTTACGCTCGCTTTCATTCAATGACACGGTTGATAGCTTGCGGTTTTCCTGAATTTTTTTAATTTGATTCAGGCGGAATTGGTAGTCAGGGTTGTTTTCGATGCGCTGATTGTGGCGTTTGAGCAATTGCGCAATGTAAGGGGAGAGCTGACCACTTTTGCGGTGTAGCACGGGGCGAATAGTGTCCCAGGGTAACGCATTATCAAGCGCATCTTCGCCAATTTCACTGATATCAATCATGCCGGGAAAATGTATGTCTGGAACGACGCCTTGGTGCTGAGTGGTCTCCCCGGAAATACGATAAAACTTGGAGCGAGTGATTTTTAATTGTCCTTGGCGTAAGGGGACAAGTGTCTGAACGGTGCCTTTGCCAAAGGTCGTGCTGCCGAGCACAATACCGCGCTGGTAGTCCTGAATGGCACCGGCAAAAATCTCGGATGCGGAAGCGCTCAGGCGATTAACGATAACGGCGAGTGGCCCGTCGTAAACAACCCCTGGATCGTAGTCTGAGAGTACATTTACACGACCATTTCTGTCTTTAATCTGTACCGTGGCTCCTTTGTCGATAAATAATCCGACCAAAGAGTTAACCTCTGGTAAAGAGCCGCCACCATTATTACGCAGATCAATGATAACGCCATCGACTTGTTCTTTTTTCAGTTCTTCCAGTAAGCGGCGTACATCACGGGTGGTGCTGACATAGTCGTTTTCACCGCGTTGGTAAGCATCAAAATCCATATAAAAGTCGGGAATATTGATAACACCGATTTTACGAGATTGGCCCTGTTGCTGGATTGGTACATTGATAACCTGTTTCTTAGCTTTTTGGTCTTCTAACTGCACACGGTTTCGAACGATGGATATTTCCTTGGGCGGCTGATTAGCTGCAGCTGTGCTAGGAATGATTTGTAAGCGTACAGTCGTCCCCTTGGGGCCTCGGATTAGGTTAACAACTTCATCAAGGCGCCAACCAATCACGTTAATAATTTCTTCGTCTCCTTGAGCAACACCAACGATCCGGTCAGCAGGGTGCAGATCGCCCGCTTCATCGGCGGGGCCGCCGGTAACCAGACGCACGACTTTTGTATATTCTTGATCGTACTGGAGTACGGCACCAATACCTTCCAGCGAGCGGCTCATGGATATATTAAAGTTCTCGGACTGATGTGGCGCGAGATACTGGGTATGAGGATCATAGCTCTGTGTGACGGTATTCATGTAAATATCAAAAGCATCATTGCTGCTAGTGCGTTGCAAGCGGTGCAGCTGATGCTCGAAGCGTTTTTTTAATAACTCAACGATATCTTCGTCTGCCTTGCCGGCTAAACGTAAATCCAGCACGTTGCTTTTCAGACGTTTGCGCCATAGGTCGTCAAGCTGTTGCTCATTATTCGCCCAGCCGGAATTTTCGTTGAAAGGTTCAAATTCTTCATCAATATTAAAATTAAAATGCTCAATACCCTCGTCGAGTTTAGCTAATAGCCAATGAAGACGAGCTTCAACACGCTGTTGGTAGCGGTTAAATATTGTAAAAGCGGGACGCAGGTCGGCTTTGTTTAATGCTTCGTCGAGGGTGTTTTGATATTGTTGAAATTCCTCAATATCAGACTGTAGAAAATAACTTTTACTGGTATCAAGCTGTTTAAGGTAAGCGGCTAGAAGTTGGTTTGAAAATTCATCGTTGATATCAATATAGGTGTAATGGTTAGACTTCAGCGCATTAAGAATCTCAATGCTGGTCAACTTCTGATCCTGATCAGGTGTCGCTACGTAGGGTATTAAGTTACGATCACTGTTAGCGTTGCCCAGCTGCGGAAGCAGGGCTAATGACAAGATAGAAAAGGCGGCAATCGCCAGGTAACGTGGTTTAAATATTCCCATAAATAACCTATTTCGGTGTAACATTCCTTCGAGCTAGAATAGCGGTCGCTAAAAGCATTAAGACTTCTCGCGCCTGGAAACCAATGTTTTGCCTTGCTGTCTATGGACTCTCGCAGCGGTATAGGGTTCCGTTTCATGATCAGTGACACTGTCGCTCTGACTACCCTCGGTAGTGCTTAACAGGGTAGCGTTTGATCATGGTCTTGCTGTCTTTTATAGATGTTAGCTGAAAGACGGCTGCTTTCATAAGCGTTTTTGATTTTAACAAGCAGGGATAATTTATGTTACGTACCATTTCTACAGTCGTGTTGACCTCAACACTCGTATTAAGCGGTTGCTATGAAGCAAAAGAGCCGCAGGAAAAACCAGGCCAGCTCGCATTGGATACTGATTATCAAAAACTCAGCTATGGCTTAGGGTTAAATATTGGTAGTGGCATTGCTCAACAGGGCGTACCTGAACTAGACATAGATGCCTTGGTAGCCGGTATTCGTGAGTCTGTTGATGGAAAAGATCCTCGTATTACGCAGGAAGAGCTGACGGCCGTCATTTCCCGTGTACAAAAAGCTGAAGCAGAAAAGCAGGAGCAGCTGGCTACGATTAATCAGGAAAAAGGAAAAGCCTTTCTCGAAGAAAATGGCGCGCGTGAAGGTGTCGTGACCACCGCGTCGGGGCTGCAATATGAAATACTGACGGCTGGTGAAGGTGACTCCCCAAGTGCTGACAGCATTGTTAATACCCATTACCACGGTACATTAATTGATGGCACTGTATTTGATAGCTCGGTTGAACGGGGTGAACCAATTGAATTTGCTGTTGGGCAGGTTATTCCAGGCTGGACAGAGGCCTTGCAATTAATGAAAACGGGGTCTAAGTGGCGCTTATATGTGCCGTCAGAGCTTGCCTATGGAGAGTATTCTCCGGGCCCTAATATTCCGCCTCACTCAACGCTTATTTTCGATGTTGAGTTATTAGGTTTTAAGGCGCCAGAAACAGCCGATAAAAACGATAATTCCTAGTAGGCACTTAATGAAGCAAAATCAATTAAACCAAGGCTTGCTGGATTTTCTACAGGCATCGCCAACACCTTTTCATGCGGTTAAAACCATGGTGGATCAATTACTTGACCATGGCTTCGTGAGGTTATATGAAAAGGATGAGTGGTGTCTTGAGGTGGGCCAGCGTTATTTTGTGACGCGTAATGACTCCTCCATTATTGCGTTTGATTACGGACAGGGTGAACCACTGAGCGACGGTGTGCGTATCTTGGGCGCTCATACCGATAGTCCCTGTTTAAAAGTTAAACCGCAGCCAGATATTGAGAAAAAAGGCTTTTATCAGCTGGGTGTGGAAAAGTATGGCGGCATGTTATTGAACCCATGGTTTGATCGTGATCTTTCCATTGCCGGTCGTGTCACTTACGTGAGCAAAGAGGGTGATGTTCTTAATGCGCTGGTTGACTTTAAACGAGCGATAGCGACAGTGCCTAGTCTGGCGATTCACTTGGATCGAGAAGCAAATGAAAGCCGAACGGTTAATGTACAAACTGATATGCCGGTTGTGTTGAGCTTATCTGGCGCCAAGGACCCCGAACAGTTTCGAGTGTTATTGTTAACGCAATTAGCAGAGCAGGGCGAAGACGTACAACAGGTGCTTGATTATGAAATGTACTGCTATGACACACAGCCGCCGGCTTTAATTGGTTTGAAAGAAGAGTTTATTGCCAGTGCGCGCCTCGATAACTTGCTCAGTTGTTATGTGGCATTACAAGCATTGCTCGACGCAGATGCCAAGGCGCCTGCATTGTTAATCTGCACCGATCATGAAGAGGTTGGTAGTGCGTCAATGGCCGGTGCACAGGGCACATTCCTGAATGCGGTTTTGGAGCGCTTTTGTTCAGGACACGGGCAGCAGAGTCAGTTAGTCGCGCAGTCGATGATGATTTCAGTGGATAATGCTCACGGTATTCATCCCAACTATGCGGATCGCCACGACGATAATCATGGCCCGTTAATCAACAAAGGACCGGTGATTAAAATTAATGCTAATCAGCGTTACGCATCCAGTTCAGAAACCAGTGCTGTGTTTCGACATCTTTGTGAGGGTAATAGTATTCCTGTGCAGAACTTTGTGGTACGTAGTGATATGGCCTGTGGTAGCACTATTGGACCTATTTCAGCAACTGAAACGGGGGTCAAAACCCTTGATATAGGTGTGCCCAGTTTTGCGATGCATTCGATTCGTGAAATGGCGGGTGCGGATGATCCTTTTCATCTTTATGGCGCACTCAAGGCTTTTTGTGAGCTAAGGGCGTTGCCGGAGAGTAGTTGTGTCTGATAAGACGACGAGTTGTGGGGTTTTATTGGTAAACCTGGGTACACCGGATGAGCCCACAACCGGTGCTGTTCGGCGTTATTTACGAGAGTTTCTCAGTGATGTCCGGGTCATTGATACGCCACGTGCGTTATGGTGGTTTATTCTCAATGGTGTGATTTTACAGGTTCGTCCCGCCAAAGTGGCCAAGCTCTATCAGTCGATCTGGACTGATAAAGGCTCGCCTCTTATGGTGGGTAGTCAGGCTCAGGCAGAGTCGTTACAGACTGTTCTTGATCGAAGAGGGCAAAATACCCAGGTTGAGCTAGCCATGACCTACGGGAACCCGAGTGTTGCAACGGGTATTTCAAAGCTGCGAGATAAAGGCTGTGAGCGTATTTTGGTGGTTCCGCTTTACCCGCAATATAGCGCTACTACTACGGCGGCAGTGATCGATGCTGTGTTTGAGTCACAACGCAAAGAGCGCGATGTGCCCGAGTTTCGTTTTGTGAAGTCCTATGCAGATCATCCAGCTTATATAGAAGCACTGGCTAATACCGTTCGTCAGACCTGGCAAACAAAGGATCAGGCCGATAAGTTAGTTATGTCGTTCCACGGTATTCCTAAACGCTATGCTGATGCTGGCGATCCTTATCCCCGGGAGTGTGAGAAAACGGCAGCAGCACTAGCTCGCGCGCTGGAGCTGGATGCGTCGCGCTGGATAATGACTTACCAGTCCCGTTTTGGCCCTGCGGAATGGATGCAGCCCTATACGGACAAAACTCTGGAAGCATTTCCCTCTCAGGGAGTTAAAAGTGTCGATATTATGTCACCAGCCTTTACGTCCGACTGCCTGGAAACGTTGGAGGAACTGAAGGTAGAAAACCGTGATGTCTTTAAAGAGGCCGGTGGTGGGGCTTACCATTATATCCCCGCACTTAACGCGAATGCTGAATTTGTTGACTGTTTAGCTGATCTTGTCGAGCAGCATACTCAGGGTTGGTAAGTGCGCAACTTTGACTGGATTTATCAGCATGCGCTTGAACGTAAGGGCGGTGCCAAAGTTCTTGAATCTCTGCTGCCTGTTCCACGTAGTGCCGATGAGTTAGCCGCTTTACCTGATCGTTATTTTCTCTCCTCTATGTCCTGGCGTATTTTCTGCGCCGGTTTAAATCGAAAAATGGTCGACAATAAGTGGCCTGCCTTTGAAGAAGTATTTTTTGGTTTTGAGCCACAGAAGTTGGTTTTAATGAGTGATGACCTGTTGGAAAAGACCATGCAGGATAAACGTATCATTCGTCACTGGGGAAAAATAAAAAGTATTCGCACCAATGCAGCAATGATATTAGCGCTGGGCGAAGAGAAGGGCGGCTTTGGACGATTCTTAGCAGACTGGCCCGCTGAGACGATTGTTGAATTATGGCAAGTGCTGAAAAAACAGGGCGCGCAGCTGGGCGGAAATTCCGGTGCCTATTCGTTGCGAATTGTGGGTAAGGATACCTTTATGTTGAGCAATGATGTGGTAGCAGCCCTCAAGGCACAAAAAATAATCGACAAAAAACCGACCAGTAAAGCTGATTTGAACGCCACGCAAGCGGCCTTTAATGAATGGCGCAAGCAAAGTGGCCGACCTTTGTGTCAAATCAGCAGACTGCTATCTTTTTGTGCTGATTAGACTATTTATAAGTCAATCGAAAAACCTGTAAATAAAATGAAATAATTTTAATAACATCGCTTGACGGTTACCGCCTTCAACCATACAATGCGCCCCGTTGTTCAGATTGCTGCGTCCCCTTCGTCTAGAGGCCTAGGACACCGCCCTTTCACGGCGGTAACAGGGGTTCGAACCCCCTAGGGGACGCCATACGAGAAAACCCGCTCAGCAATGAGCGGGTTTTTTTGTGTCTGATACAAAGCGGCCAATCAACTGGGGAGGTTAATTGGCCGAACGAGGAGATTTACAGTGGATCTTGTTATTTTCGTTAACGATAGCCTATTAGGGTTTACCATTAACGAGTAGTAGCAATTAATTTGCATTAAATACGCCAATTTATATTAAGTCTTATTTTTCAATTGGTTAATGATTTGTTTCGAGGCTATTTCTTCGTTTGTTGTAAAAATTATGGACGATTTTTGTCAAAAAAGTCACATTTCTGACAGAAGCTATTTATTGATGGAACACCTCAGTTCAAACTAAGCCAACAAAACACCGGGTAATAAATGTGAAAATTGTCGCCGATGAGAATATCCCTTTAGTCACCGAAGTGTTTGGTTGCTTGGGAAAGGTGCAGACTTATGCTGGCCGCTCCATTACAGCAGCTCAAGTAAAGGGTGCCGATGCGTTGTTGGTGCGATCAGTGACTAGCGTGAATGAGTCACTGTTGAGGGGCTCGAATGTCAAGTTTGTCGGTACCTGTACGATTGGCACTGACCATATTGATCAGGCCTATTTACAGGCACAGGGGATCGGCTTTAGTTCCTCTCCCGGATGCAATGCGTATGGCGTGGTCGACTATGTAATAAGTGCCCTGGTACGACTATCAATGCAGCAGGATTTTGATTTATCTACTCGCTGTGTTGGTGTTGTGGGTGTGGGCAATGTTGGTAGTCGTTTGAAAGCTCGCCTTGAAGCTATGGGTATCCGCTGTTTATGTTGTGATCCTCTGCATGATGATCAAAATATCCCAGGGCTTGTTCATCTGGATGAGTTGATTGCTGAATCAGATATTATCAGTCTTCACACACCTTTGACGAAAAACGGTGGGCATCCAACTTTTCACCTTTTTAATGCAGAGAACCTGCCTAAATTGAAGCCGGGTAGTATTTTTATTAATACGTCTAGGGGGGCAGTGGTCGACAATAGGGCACTTACAACGTTGTTGTCGCAAAGAAAGGATATAACTGCCGTGATGGATGTATGGGAAGGGGAGCCGGATATCAGCTTGCCTTTGTTGGATCATGTGGCACTGGCAACGCCTCATATTGCTGGTTATAGCCTGGATGGAAAAATCAACGGTACGCGGATGGTTTACCAGGCGCTTTGCCGGTATTTTGGGTTTGAGGAAACGGTTGATGTTGATGGGTTGGCGCCGGCTATAGAAAAGCTTGAGGCTGAGTGTGATGAATCAGCCTCTATATTGGAACAAGCTTACCAGTTAGTTTTGGCCTGCTATGATGTGCGCCGTGACGATTTAAGTTTTCGGGCTGCAATGGTTTTAGACAATAATAATCGACCAGCTAGCTTCGATGCCTTAAGGAAAAACTACCCAGAACGAAGAGAGCTAGGTGTTACCGGTGTTAAAACAGACGGAGGCAATGAAGAGCTAAACGCGTTATTGAAAGCTTTAGGCTTCAAGGTCTAAGCAGGGGTTGAATCAGGATTTCTTGCGGTTCTCTTCCAGTTCCTCGCAGGCCTGTTTTACCATCTCTTCGGTGATGGGAACCTCTTGGCCATCGCTGTTGATAATTGCCGCGCCGTGAAAATCAGCTGTAGAATCGTCTTGCGTCATCTGTTCTTTTTTCTCGTTTGCTGTTGTCATTGTTTTACTCCAGTACTGCACTCTTTAAAGTTAAT
>LUKI01000035.1 GCA_001593685.1 Gammaproteobacteria bacterium F7 | reverse complement strand
GGCTCTGGCTCTGGCTCTGGCTCTGGCTCTGGCTCTGGCTCTGGCTCTGGCTCTGGCTCTGGCTCTGGCTCTGGCTCTGGCTCTGGCTCTGGCTCTGGCTCTGGCTCTGCAGTAACCTGCTCTGTTCCCTTAGTATCTGCAACGTCCTCCGGCAGTTCTTCAGTCGATTTTCTATTTGACCAAAAATAAAACGCTAATAAACCAACCCCGCCACTTAAACAGATGGCCATAATGATTAGCCACAACAAGTTACCTCTTTCCTTGGCGTTATCGGTCACGGGGCTAGATTTGTCATCGATCTTATCTTGCTCGCTATCACCGATTAAAGCGACAGCCGACTCTTCATCGGCAATAACCGCCACTTCACGCAGTTCGATTAACAGCGGTTTTGGAATAAAGTTAATGGCTCGCCCTGATGTGGTGATCCCAGAGAATGCCAGCTGGACCTGATATTCCGTACTTATACCATCATCGAGCAATTCCAATTGCCACTGCTGCTCGTTGTTTTGGTTAACAACGGTAACCTGTTGCTCTTCTGTTGAATCCTTGATGGTTGCCGTTAACTGACTTTTATAAACATCAATATCATTATCTTCAGGCGTCAATGTAATCAAAAAGCGTTTTTTATCACCCTCTAATTCACTGCTAACGGTCATACTTAGCAATGCGTAAACCTGTATCGGGTAATCAACGGCACGATGATAATTAAGCGTTTTTTCCTCAACACGCAGGCGGTAATGCCCTGGTTTAGAGAAGCTGGGTAAACGGCCGTTATTTTCCTGTAACGATCGACGATACACTTCCTGGTCACTCTGCCACAGGCTAACACTGACAGAGCTGCCGACCAGATTACCAGCCGATCTGGCTGGGAAAGCAAGTTCAGGCCGTTCACCAACCACATAGCTTGCCTTCAAGCCATTAACGGCCAACACTGGTTGTGCATCGACATACGCTCTGCTTAGGGTGTCCAGCCCAGCTGGAAGCTGCCAAAGCCCGATAGCAGGTTTATTAAATGCCACTTCGGTGTAGTTATCTTTACCGCGCCACTCAACAACTTTGCCATCAGGTCTTTGGATGTAATGGGTTTGATTCAGTGGAAGCCCCACCAACAAAGCATCCAAACGTGCCACGCCGTTATCAATAACGACTTGGTTATTTTCAATAGGTATATGGTTTTGCGGGAACAGGCGTTCGCTCAAAAAAAGCACCGCCTCTAATAGCGCTTGGCGATTCGTTGCCACAAGAGCAAAACCACCGGTCTCTTTGGCTAACGTTGTTAATAGCGGCTGATCGACTTGTTCCGATAACGCAAGCGTATGAATCACATAACCGTTTCGGCGCAGATCTGGTAACAATTCCCGCAATAACTCGTGGCGCTCCATAGCATTGGCTTTGGCGTCTGAGTAGAGGTTAATGTCGCCAGCACTGGTTAACAAAATATGGCGTTGATAGGCTCCCTCAGGGCGTCGTCGGTCAAAACTGGCTTTGTGCATAACGGTCTGGATATTGCGGTGCAACGCAACCGGCTTTATACCCACTAACTGTTGCTTTGCCTGGCTCTTCCAACTGGCTGTAACCGCCTGGTGCTTTACCAGGTGGTTGACATACTTCCCGTAGCTCCAAATACCTGCTCGACTATTATCAGGCACGCGATCCACCAGTAGCTGTAAGGCATCAACAAGTTGGTGTTCTAAAAAAGCGCTTTTTGACGGTAATGAAATATCAACAAGAATGCGTAAATCAACCGCATTACCATCCATGTCAGCTGATTTTTCATCAGCTGACACAAAGTGAGGAGAAACTAAAAACAACAGAAATATAATAATAATTCTGTTTATTATCATCAAATTACAACTCTTTTTTTTATTTATTTATTAAGTCAAAATTTACTAAACGATGAGCGTCACTGGGCAGGATCTTTGTCGATTCTCTTAGCGCTCAATTTGACCTTAATGAAATATAGCGGGATCAGTAACAGCAGTAGACCAAGGTAAACCATTAGCACATACTTCAAAGCGTCCCAGACAGCAGGCCAGCCCAACACGACACCATCCAGCAAAAGCACCACTAATGCGGGCGTGAGATCCATCTGCGCCTCTACCAACTTGATAGGCGTAAATAACAACGACGCCACCAGGGCCACCAGCCCTAGCGTTAACAGCGGCACATTAAAACAACGAAACAACCGCCAGCTCAAAAACAGTAATCCAATAGCTGAAACGGCATAAACAGCCCACAAATAGTAATAAAACTCACTCATCTCTTTTTCCGAAAACAACGGGATATGTTAATAACAAATCATCACGGATTAAGGCCTCATAACTTGCTGACAAGTACCCCCCCTATCAAGCACAACTGGCCAGCCTACTCGGCGTCAATTTATTCAACTCGTGGCAAAATGAACTCTACATCGGAGCTTTGGTCGCTTTTCATTAACATCGCTAAAGCCTCTGGCACCGACATATTATTAAACAGCACCTGATAGAGGCCATTAGCCAGCGGCATATAAATACCCATCTCATCCGCTTTCTGTTTCACCAATTTAAGCGTATTAACCCCCTCGGCCACTTCACCGAGCTCCGCCACAATGGTCTCCAGGGTTCCGCCCTTACCTAACGCGTAGCCAACACGATAATTACGGCTTAGTGGCGACATACAGGTAGCCACTAAATCGCCAACCCCCGCTAAACCGATAAACGTCATTGGGTTAGCGCCCATTTGCACGGCAAAACGACTCATTTCAGCAAGACTTCGCGTAATCAGCATGCTACGAGTATTTTCACCCATCCCCAAAGCGGCCGCTAACCCAGAAATAATAGCGTAAATATTTTTTAGTGCGCCGCCTAATTCAACCCCGTAGGTGTCGTTACTGGCATAAACACGGAAATAGTCGTTAGCAAGTAGCTCCTGTACACGGCAGCGAAGAGCTTCGCTTTCACTGGCGATCACCGTTGCTGTTGGCATGTGCTTACCGATTTCTTTAGCAAGATTAGGTCCACTTAACACGCCAATCCGCTGACCATTGGTGGCCTTTTGAAGCGCCTCACTCATCAGCTGAAAGCCACCGGGAACCACGCCCTTAGTGGTACTGACGATTAATTGTTCGGCACTAAGATAAGCAGCCATTTCACTGACAACACTGACAAAAGCACTACTGGGCAATGACACCAAAATCAATTCTGTACCACTCACCACCTTACGCAAGTCAGTACTTGCGACCAAATTGTGGTGTAGAGGGTAGTCTGGCATATAGCGCTGATTAACATGGTCGTTATTAATACTTTTCGCCAGCAACTCATCGCGCAACCATAAACGTGCCTGGTGACCATTTTCAGCAACGATGTTAGCCAATGTCGTACCAAAACTACCGCCACCGAGTATCGCTACCTGTGTTTTTTTCATTGAGCCATGTTCCTTATTTTTACATTCCCGAATCCAAGTCAATAGACACCCTACAACGACTTAAAAATCGGCTTATAATTCTTATAAATGCCCTTAAAAAGATAAGGTTATAGCATTTTTATTTTTTTAGGCTTAGACTGCTCTGCGAGCTAACTGAGAATCGCTCTTATTTAGAGCTGAATACGTTGGCTGAGCCAGCAAGCAATAACTCAAATAATGCAAGGATGCAGAGAAGACTAAATTAACACTTAACATACATGCCCATTCTATGGGCAAGCCCAGAACAATGCGAGCATCCAAGGATCAAAACACCCAGCGCATTTTAGTATTAAATGCTAAAGGAGGCTGCGGCAAAACAACCGTAGCCACCAATCTTGCCTGCCAATTCGCCAACGAAGGTCACGACACCGCTCTCATTGATTACGACCCCCAGTGTTCCAGCACCGAGTGGCTGGAAATGCGCCCCAGCCACTTACCTGCCATTCATAGTATTTCAGCCCACCATAATCATCGCACCACCAGTGTTTGGCACCTGCGTGTACCTCAGGGAACGACCCGTATCGTGGTTGATACCCCCGCTCGTCTGGCAGATATGTCTGCCGTAAAGTTAGTTCGTGAGGCGGACACGATCCTCATACCCGTTATCGCCTCATCCATTGATATCCGTGCGGCCATTCCCTTTATTGAAAAACTGCTAAAATCGCCTGAATTACGAGGCAGTAGCAAGCGTATCGCTGTGATCGGCAACCGCTCGCGTAAGAACAGCAAATCCTACAAAAGCCTGGTGAGCTTCCTGCAAACCCACAACATTCCTTTTCTGACTAGCCTGCGCGCAACACAAAACTATGTGCGAGCCGCCGAAGAAGGGGTTGGCATTCAGGAACTTGCGTTAAAGAGCACGCAAATTGATATTGAGCATTGGCAGTCACTGGCTCGCTGGATTGAAAGCGGTTCTGCTCCAGCGTCAACGCCTGAATCAGCGAGCCGTTGAACTCATACAGACTTCCATGTCGGACTGTAATGAAGAGTTATCGCTGATACGTCTAAACCACTGATACATTGGTTTTGGTCCAGCGTTATCAACGTTTGGTGCCCCGTTTCCGGCCAGCACCTCGTTAATATTTACCGTGCGCATTTCAACGCTGAAGCGAGTACGATCAGTGGTATTTGGCATACTGGCGTGCAAGTGTGCACTGGAAAAACACAGCAGGTCACCAGGTTCAAGCATCACCGGACAAACATTGCTATCATCCACCGGTTCAATGGGCAGCGGCACCGAAGAATAAGGTACTTTTAACTCCTGATTGGGTAGCAGATTGCGTTGACGAATATACTCATCAATCGACCATGTCGCCGTATCATTTGCTAACGGCTGGTGCCAATAATCGGGGTAGAACGCCATTGAACGCTCAGGCTCCAGCGGATAAATCGGAGCCCACCAATTAAGCTGCGCATCAATAGTCGACCCCCAACTATCACGATGCACATCCACCCAACCGCAACGCCCTCCCCGATGACTTTGACCGCAGGGAACAGCACGCAACGGGAAGTGATCCCAATAGGTCGTATTTGGATCAACACCGACTTGTCGAAGCGCCTCAAAAAATAGCGTTTTCGGCTGTTTGGCCGTGCGAAACTCATGTTGAGCGCTTCCCATCAGGGTTAAGTAATCCGCTTCATCCAAATGCTTCTGCACCGTCGTCGGATCGATGTCGCCCAAGTGTTTTTTAAGCAGCCGATCCGCATAATCAATTAACGTGAACAACGCTGGCACGCCGCGGAAAAGCAGCACTTCGCCTTGAAATAGCATATTACTGCGCTGGCGCTCGGAAAGGTGGTGTGAACACTCAATTAATTGCATTAATTACCATTACTATTAATAATTATTAAACATTTTTTTGAAAAATAGGGTCTCAATGGGAAAACCTTGGCAAAAGTGAATCCAAGCCCATAAAAATATCAGAAGTACGCACAAGGTCTCCCCATGGATTGCAGAAAAAAAACCAACAGCGAGCAAACTATCGACCCGGTTTTTTTAAAAGCCGCTCTCGATGATGTTGGCGCCTACATCTTCACCAAAGACCTTAATGGTTGCTATACCTTTGCCAATAAAAAGGTACTCGAATTATTTGCTATCAGCCTGAATGATTTGATCGGCAAAGATGATAGCCACTTTTTTGACTCTAAAGGAACAAGGCAGCTCAGTTCAAACGACCGCCGTGTCATCGAACAAGGCGAAACCATCGAGTCTGAAGAGCATAATATTATTAAGGTCAGCGGCGATCAAAAGGTTTACTGGAGTATAAAAAAGCCAATCTACGACGATAACGGCAAAATTATTGGCATGTGCGGTATCTCCACCGATATAACCGAGCGAAAGCACCTGGAACATAAAGTACAGGAACAAAACAAATTACTTGATGCTGTGCTTAATAACATAGATGCCTATGTTTATATGAAAGATAACAATCACACCTTTCATTACGTCAACAACAAAACCGCTCAATTGTTCGGACTTCCAGCGGACCAAATCATCGGTAAGCGGGATACAGACATATTACCCCAGGAGATCGCTGATCATTTCAGGCAGCTTGATAACAAGGTGTTTGTTGATAATCAAAAACATGCAGGCGAAGAATCCTTTATTGATAAAGAAGGTAACAGCTACCACTACTGGAGCATCAAAGTACCCTTTAAGTTTGAAGATAACCTGCAAACACTTATTGGCTTCTCCACGGATATTACCGACCTCTATAAACTCAAAGAAGAGCTTCAGCTGCAAGCAACGACTGACGCCCTCACCGGCCTCTATAACCGGCGCTACTTTTACGAGCAAGCCAATCGTGAGTTTTCACGCAGCAATCGTCAACAGCAGCCTCTGTCTTTGCTCATTATTGATATCGACCATTTTAAAAAAGTTAATGACCAATTTGGTCATTTGATCGGTGATGAGGTGCTCGTCAGCACCGCCACGAATTTTTTAGCCCTCATTAGAGAAGCTGATGTGCTTGCCAGAATTGGAGGCGAAGAGTTTGCCATTCTCTTGCCTGATACTCCGCCCGGAGCCGCCGCAAAAATGGCTGAGCGCATTCGTCGCTTTCAGTCTCATCAAAAGATAACGGGAAAATGGAATGGCAGTATCAACATCACAATCAGCATTGGCGTAGCCGTTATTAAACATACCGACAAAGACTTTAACGATCTCTTTGTCCGCGCAGATAAAGCCCTTTATCAGGCAAAGCAACAGGGACGTAACCAGGTTCAGCTCAATTATTAACGCGTCAGTTGCGTAAAGCACAGGTAAAAAAAAGGCGCAACCCGGTGAGGTTGCGCCTAAAAAATGACCGTTAACCAAGGGGATAGTTATCGGCTTACTCAAAACCAACTTGTCGTCGGGGAAACTTCAAGTTGTCTTACGTGGTGTTTCAGAACTGATTGGAGCTCTGATTACGCTGCCTCAGGCAGTGTTGGTTTACCGCCAGAAAAGCTGTCATTAGCTGACTGTTTCTGGCTGATGTTTGCTTGCTTAATCGCTTTAA
Source organism: Gammaproteobacteria bacterium F7 (assembly GCA_001593685.1). Taxonomy (GTDB): domain Bacteria; phylum Pseudomonadota; class Gammaproteobacteria; order Pseudomonadales; family IMCC2047; genus IMCC2047. The sequence goes on along the minus strand of LUKI01000035.1, from coordinate 10,862 downwards.
GCTGTTTTCTAACTGGAACGTATTTTTCCAATTTGATTTTGCTATCGGTTTTCATCTTTAGATATCCTTAAAAAATTGATTTTACTAATCTTTTCCTGAGTCTCTTAACTCTATGACGCCATTATATTCATTTCTGTAAAATTGATAATCCCGTTTTTTTGAAAATCACCTTTACCATACTGTAATAATAAAATTGATTTTTCGGGCCAGTATTTTCAAAACAGTTGCTATTCATTTTCGGCCAAATTATTTGTCGTTTAACTTAGTTTGTAATTAACCGGTTCAAGCGGCTTAGGAGGCAACTCACCCAGAGCCTCAGCGACAGAAATTTCGTTAATGCGACACAGCGCATTTAGAGGCAAATCGTTCTGCTCACAGCCAAAAGGGTTTTCAAGCTCTTCAGAAACCGCATCAAGACCAAAAAAGGTATAAGCGACCAACGCAGCAAAAAATGGCGCAAACCAGCCAACACTGGAAGCCAACCCAAAGGGTACAAAAAAGCAATAAAGGTAAGCCGTACGATGCACTAATAACGAATAGGCAAAGGGCAACGGCGTCGTCGCAATACGTTCATTAGCGGCTTGCACAGCGGCAATTGCAGTGAGTCGCTCATCCAGCATTCTCAGCCCGATGGTATCGACATCACCGGCCCGATAAAGCTTTCTTAACCTGCGACCCATCTGACGCAACATAAAGTCAGCTGGGTTTTTCGTCGCCATCGCTTTTTCTAGCGTATCTTGGTCAATAAACTTTGAGACTTCTTGAGCCGCACCTTTGTGTCGTAAACTTGCGCGCAGAAAGTGCGAAAAAGCTAATGCGTCATTCAAAAGCCCTCTGCGCTCAGGGTGGTCGGCGCCAAGCAGTGTTTCTGTAACTCGACCAAGGCTACGAATATCATAAACTAACTGCCCCCAATGCCGGCGCGCTTCCCACCACCGCTCGTAGGCCGCGTTATTGCGAAAACCTAAAAACAGCGACAGCGCAATACCAAACACCGCAAAAGGCGCCATTGTAATTTTCGATAAATCAACATAACCGGCGTGATAGACAAACTTAACAACGACGGAAAAAAGTGCGATGACAACTAGTTGGGGTAGAATCAACGGTACAATTGAACCGCGCATTAAAAAAACAAGCTGCCATGCTGAGGGTTTGTCACGAACAATCATTGTTAGCTCCTCTTTAAGTGTGCTATTTCAAAGGATTAAAGTGCTTATTTAATATCGATGACGACTATTATATTTATGCATTTAAAGACTATAATCCCATGTTTTTGAAAATTACCTTTACTCACAGGTAATAATAAACTCATTTACTCACCTCTAAGTATAGGGCAAGCACATGTTTAATTGGGAAGGCGTTACCGAGTTTGTCGCCGTTGCAGAAACAGAAAGCTTTACGGCTGCAGCCAAACAACTCGACATTTCCACGGCCCAGGTCAGCCGCCAGGTCAGCGCGCTGGAAACTCGCCTGGCGACCAAGTTGCTTCACCGAACCACTCGCAAAGTATCGGTCACAGAGGCAGGAAATATTTACTACCAACGCTGTCGTCAGATTCTCGAAGACCTGGAAAGTGCCGAAGATGCGATCAGCGATATGCAGAGCCACCCCACCGGCAAACTTAAAATTACCGCACCGGTAACCTATGGTGAGGCGACCATCGCACCACTGGTCAACAACTTTTTGAAGCGTTACCCCGATCTGGATGTCGAGGTGAATTTAAGCAACCTGAAGAAAGACCTCATTGAAGACGGCTTTGATATTGCCATTCGGCAGGGCAATCTCGGTGACTCCACAATGATGGCCAAACGCCTTTCTTCCCGTACATTTTACGTCTGCGCCACCTCCGAATATCTAGACCGGTACGGCAAACCTGAAAAACCGGCTGATCTAGAGAAGCACAACTGTCTGCAAAGCATGAATGAATTTTGGTACTTTCAGGTAAACGGGAAAGCGCGAAATATTCGCCTTACTGGCAACCTGCGCTCAAACAGTGGTCACGTGTTACTCGACGCAAGCCTAAAAAGCATTGGCATTGTTCAACTGCCTGGTGACTACGTTTGTCCCCATGTTGAAAGCGGCGAGCTGGAAGTCATTCTGGAAGAGTACCGGGCACCAGATCAGGGAGTATGGGCGCTTTACCCGCAAAACCGTCACCTGTCATCAAAGGTGCGGCTACTACTCGACTATTTGGCTGAAGAACTGGGCGATGCGCCATTACTGTAGTCATTTCGTCTTATTGGTATTGCGCAAAGGATCAGGCAGAATAAGCGTATGAGCAACACAATTGCACCCTTTATACCCTTAGCTATCAGCCTCATTAGCTCGTTTATTATCCTGTGGTTAGCAAATTGGCTGCTGCTGGCACGCCACGCCGACTTGGGGGGCGAACGAAAATTTCCGCGTCAGCTGATCATGCTGGCACTTAACATTACCGCTATCATTATTGCGATTCTCACGCTCCCCATCAGCGACTCATCCCGTAACCAGTTACTAGCATTAATGGGGCTAGTCATTTCCGGTATTATTGCCTTTTCATCGACCACCATTGTGTCAAACCTAATGGCCGGCGTACTGCTCAGAATTACTAAACCTTTTCGTATCGGTGACTTTGTCAGCGTTGGCAATCACTTTGGTCGCATTAGCGAACGAGGCCTTTTTGACACGGAAATCCAAACCGAGTCCCGCGAACTGGTTTCCCTGCCAAACAGCTACTTCGTCAATAACCCAGTCACAACCACCCGCAGTTCTGGCACCATCATTTCGCAGAACCTGTCTTTGGGTTATGACCTTCACCATGCCAGCATTGAGCCATTACTGATCAGGGCCGCAGAACAGGCCGGCCTAACCGAGCCCTTCGTGCAAATTACGCAGCTGGGAGACTTTTCTGTTAATTATCGCGTTGCTGGTTTTTTGGGTGAAGTAAAACAACTGATCACCGCTCGTTCTAATCTGTGCAGAGAAATTCTGGACGTATTGCATGGCGCAAACGTCGAAATTGTATCGCCGAGTTTTATGAACCAACGTCCACAAAACAGTGATCAAAAAACCATTCCAAGGCATTCTCGTCCAGCCGTCAGCACCGATAATGAAACAAACAATAGCGGCAGTGACCTTGCTTTTGACAAGGCAGAAGAAGCTGAAAAAACAGAAAGCCGTCGTGAAAAGTTAAAAGCTGACATCGCGCTCTTGGTTGCCAGTCTTAAAGATGCGGCTGAACCGGAGAAAAGCAGCATCAAAACCCATATCGAGAGCAAAACCAAACTATTGGAAGCCCTCGATCAACAGAGTAAAAAAAATTCGGAATCTCGTTAACGTAAAAAATCATTTACGTAAACACGAACTTACATCCTCAACCAGAGTCTAGAGTGCCTCTAAGTAACTTTATGTTCTTATCTCTGTAAGACTTTCTGCGTCTAGAGGCAAGATACATTTCATCGGGAAGACGCCCGACGTGAATAGCATTATTAATCCCCCAGCAAGGAGCTCAATGTGCCAGATCCCCATAACAGTCACACCCGCAATTTTGCCATTTTAGGCCTGTTTATTTTTCTCGGCCTGGCAACACTCGGTTACCTACTCGGCAACGCCGCCATTGAACACAAGCTTTATGATCGCAGCATTAAAGTAAAAGGCTTATCTGAGCGTGAATACAACGCTGACATTGTCATCTGGCCGATTCAATTTAGTGTCGCCAGCAATGATATTACTGCACTGTATAAGGCCATTGACGAACAAGCGCTGATGATCCGTACATTTCTTGAAAATAACGGCATTGCAGCACAGGAAATCAGTATTGGCACGCCCAGTATTGTCGACAAATCCGCTCAGCAATACGGCAACAATGCACGCGCAGAATTCCGTTATACCGCCTCTCAAAGCGTCACCGTTTACTCAGAGAATATTGAGGCTGCCCGTCACGTGATGGGCCAACTGTCACAACTTGGCAAACAGGGTATTGTCTTTACCGGCAATGATTATCAGGGGCGCACCGAATACCTGTTCACTCGGCTCAATGATGTGAAGCCTGAAATGATCGAGGAAGCCACCACCAAAGCTCGCGAAGTCGCCGAAAAATTTGCTCAGGATTCACAAAGCAAACTCGGAAAAATCAAACGCGCCTCACAGGGCCAGTTCAGTATTAATGATCGTGACCGCCAAAACCCACATATTAAAAAAATCCGCGTGGTTTCAACCGTTGAGTATTACTTGTCAGATTAACCTTTAAATAGGCAGGCAAGCGGTTTTCACGGCCAACGTCCCTGTACAATTGAAATCCCGGCGACTGACGACAGATATTAACAATTATCACTATCTGAGTTATTTGTCGGGCTATCAATACATCACCTTTACGGGGGCCGATAAAAACCACCTAAACGCACCTGGTTAATCCCAGTCAAAGCGATTTTCTGCTATAGTCCGCTAATTATTTTTAAGACCGGACTCCCTTCGACATGAGTGATTTCATTACAGACCTGCTCTCTAACCCGTTACTGGCAGACGGTGCCTCTGGCTCCTTCCTGTTCGAGCGCAGCGGGCGGCTCTCCGAAGCAAATCATGTCTACGAAGCGCTCAATGCCGACAACCCCGACGCCATTCGCGATATTCACCTGGCCTATCTACAATCCGGTGCCCGCTGCCTCACAACAAACACCTTTGGCGCTAACAGTGCCTATTTAAAAATAATGGGAGAAGCCGGTCGTGTTGCGGAGCTTAACAATGCTGGCGTAAAACGCGCACAAGAGGCGATAGCGCGTTTCAAAGAGCATACTCATTCCGAGAAAAACTACTATATCCTAGGCTCAATTGGCCCCAGCTGCGACGATGAATTAACCGCAGAGGAAGCTGCGGAAATCTACCAGGAACAGGTTGAAGCCTTAATCGCCGCCGGCGTTGATGCGTTACTGCTTGAAACCTTTAACTCGCTAGCCGAAGTAAAAACCCTGCTTGAGCTGATCAATACCCTGCCGAATAAGCCCCCGGTTATTGTACAAATGGCTCTGCAACAAAACGCCAACAATGACTGGAATGTTGCCCCAACCAGCTACGTGGAAACAGCCGCTGAACTGGGCGTTAGCGTCGTTGGTGTAAACTGCTGTACGCCCTGGGATGCCAGTGCTTTTATCGAGCAAGCGAATAGCCTTGATGTCGTCAAAGAGCACAAAGTTCTGCTTTCCGCCATGCCAAATGCCGGCGGCTTTCAGCGCATCGGCCATCGCTTTATGACCGCTGTAAACCCCGAATTTATGGGCAAACAGGCACGTACCTTTGCCGCCCAAGGCGTTCGCCTAATAGGCGGTTGTTGTGAGGTTCACCCGGAACATATCCTGGAAATGAACAACTACCTGCAGGGTAGCCAGGTCAATCAAAACAGCGTTCAGGTTCGCTCCCAGGACGCCATGGAACCAAATGGTCCGCAAGCAAAAGCTGGTAACGGTCCCTTCTCACGGAAACTGATGAATGGGGAATTCGTCGTCAGCGTCGAGCTGCTACCGTCACGGGGGACATCAGCCGCCGTGTTAAAGCATAAAATCGATTTTGTGAAACAACTTGCAGATTCCGGCTTGGCTGACGCACTGGATATCACCGATGGTTCGCGTGGCATACCATTAATCCCTCCCGGCGATTTTATCGGCAACATTCGTCAAACTCTCGGCTGGACAGCTGAAACGGGCGATAAACTGGAGCTCATTCCGCATTTTACGACCCGCGACCTTAACATCATGGGCCTACAAAGCCGCCTAATGGGCTATTACAGCCAGCGCATCAACAACGTGGTTTTTATTACTGGCGACCCACCCAAAATGTCGCCAACATACCCCCGCTCCACAGCTGTGTTCGACGCCAACTCCGTTGATATGCTCAATTACACCCAGCACTGTTTGAATGCTGGCGTCGATTTTGGTGGCCAGCGCTTAGGCAAACAAAAAGACCCGCGTACCCACTTCACTGTCGGCGCAGGTTTTGAACCGGAAGCCCTGGACAGCAAATCGGAAATTGCCAAACTGGAACGTAAAATTGACGCTGGCGCCGACTATATTATGACTCAACCCGCCTTCAGAAATGACGCGCTGTCCATTCTGGAGCCTTACCGCCAGCGTGTCGCGGTACTCATTGGCGTCATGGTGCTAACGGGATTGGAACATGCCAAACGTGTCGGCCAAGTACCTGGCGTGACCATTCCAGACAGTATTTTAGAGCGCCTGGCTCGCTTTGATAATATTGAAGATCAGGCTAAAGCCGGTCAGGAAATTGCCATGGAGCAAATTCGTTGGGTTCGCGACAATAACTGGCCGGGACTCTACCTGATGTCCCCCTCCTCCCATGACCGTGTTATTGATACCTTGAGTGCGCTTAAATAAACCTTCGCCGAATATGTAAAGTTGGCCCTAGCCGACATTCAATAAAGTCAGCGATAACCACTTATACGTTAACTATAAAATAAATACGGGGTATTATTCTTATACAGGGCACAGGGCAAGCAATTTCGCCCTTATCATTTTTTACGTTGTTTATATAACTCAACTGTGTAAAAGAAAGGCATGGACGCTATGGAAAAGACAGAACTTGCGCACTGCATTTACTCTAGCGCTGAGACAAAAACCTTCACCCATGAAGAGATCATTGCTCTTCTGGAAGTCGCTAGAGCAAATAACTCACAACTCGGTATCACCGGTATTTTACTCTATGACAACGGTTCGTTCTTCCAGGTATTGGAGGGCGAACCCAGTGTGGTACAAAGCCTTTACGACAAAATTGGCGCCGATAACAGGCACCGAGCAGTTTCAAAAATCGTTTACGAACCCATTGAAGAGCGAGACCTTTCTGAGAGGACAATGGGCTACGCCGACATCACTCGAGAAGAGCTTAATCGCATTGATGGATTAAACGACTTTTTCTGCGGCCAGCAAAGCTATATTGACCTCGACGAAGGTAGAGCAAAAACGCTTTTAAATGCCTTCAAAGAAGGTAAGTGGAGAAGCTCGATTAGCTGACATCTAATCCTCCATTAACGTTATGTTATCCAAAGAGGGCCGGATACTAAGTTGGCCCTACTATTTTCTATCCAGAGCTCTATTAACAACCACTCAGCGCTAATACTTCATCAATATCAGTGGCATCATGACGCTCAGAAAGCCTCTCCCAAGGTTCGCCCCAGGTACGGTTTACAATACGCCCGCGTTGTACAGCCGGGCGCTGCCAAATTTCTTCAGCCCAACGTTGCAGGTGTTGATAGCTTTGCACTTGCAAAAAGTCGGCAGCATCATAAAGAGTGCCACGGGCCAAACTGCCATACCAGGGCCAAATAGCGATGTCAGCAATGCTGTATCTATCCCCCGCTATAAAGCGCCGTGAGGCAAGCTGTTTATCTAACAAATCCAGCTGACGTTTTACCTCCATGGTAAAACGATCAATCGGGTATTCCATTTTCACGGGCGCATAGGCATAGAAGTGACCGAAGCCACCACCCAGATAGGGCGCGGAGCCCTGTAACCAGAATAACCAATTCAGCACTTCCGTGCGCTCAGGCACTTGCTGGGGTAACAAGTGGCCGAACTTCTCGGCTAGATACAGCAGAATCCCACCGGATTCAAAAACCTTTACAGCGTTGCCGTCAGAACGGTCAATCAATGCGGGGATTTTGGAGTTTGGATTGATACCAACAAAGCCGCTGGAGAACTGATTCCCTTCGCCAATCTGAATAAGGTGAGCGTCATACTCAGCCCCCTGCTCGCCCAAAGCCAGCAGCTCCTCAAGCATGATGGTAACCTTCTGGCCATTCGGCGTTGCCATGGAGTAAAGCTGTAAAGGGTGCTCCCCCTCAGGTAGCGTTTCCTGATGCGTGCAGCCAGAGACAGGCCGGTTTATTTTGGCCCAGATGCCACCGCTTTCGGCATCAAACGTCCAAACCTGCGGCGGGGTGTATTCGTTATCCATAAATCCTCCATTAAGGGCTAGCTGTCGATCTGTTTGCTCATTGCAATTCTGTCTTTTATCCCCCGATTTGGTTCAACTCGCTGAAGAATATCTTTGCTTGTAGCTGTCACATACGGTTTTTTGTCTTCCGCGTCGCAACCGCTATCAGAGGGTCATCGGGCCACGGATGTTTAGGATAACGCCCCTTCATGTCTTTTTTAACATCGTGATAAGAGCTGCGCCAGAAACCGGCGAGATCCTGCGTAACTTGCAACGGCCTGCCGGCCGGAGACAAAAGATGTATAAGTAGCGGTACTTTACCGGCAACAACTGTGGGAGTTTGTTCGCAACCAAACATTTCCTGTAGTTTTACGGCCAACACAGGAGGCGACTCGCTATAGTCGATACAAATACTAGAACCCGAAGGCACACTTAAATGTGTAGGCGCCAACGAATTGAGTAACTGCTGTTGCTCCCAGGGCACTAATGCGTGGATAATTTCCGCTAAGTTAAGTTTCTTAAAGTCATTTAACAGGTTGACCTCATTCAAGTACGGCGCCAGCCATTCCTCAAGCGTGGCTAGCAAAGCCTCATCACTGGTATCGGGCCAGTTTTGCCCCCCTTCTATTGAGCGTAGCAATGACACTCTGGCACACCATTGCTTAAGGGCTGGCGTCCAGGGTAAAAGAGTCAGTCCCTGTTTGCGGATGTGCTGGATCAAAGCGGCGCTTTTGGCCTCGGCGGGTACACTGTCTAACCGAGTACGCTGTAAAACCAGCGCACCGATTTTTTGCTGCTCTTCGGCGATAAAGCGGTTAGCTTTTTTATCCCATTCGGCGATAGTTTGCTGCTGAACCGCGTCACTCAGAGCGGACTCGAAGAGACTTTCATCCAGCTTAACGGCGGAGCGAATAGTATCGCCCTTGCCACCTGTCTGACTTGACACCTCGGCAACGGCAAGCCAGGTATTTTTTGCAAGGTGCTGCTGCCCAACCAAATTGGCGCTACGACCATTGGCCAGTTGGTAACCGCCTGAATACCGGCGACGTGCGATGCGGTCAGGATAGGCGCAAGCGAGCAGATAACCGGGTAATTGCTCGGCGGTTATTAAATAGGCCAGCTGGCCTGGAGGTTTTACGTTGAATAACTGCTGTTCAAATTGCTGCGCGAGTTGGCGGGTGCGGTATAACCAGCCCTGATGTATAGACGGACAGTTCGATTTGCCGCTTAAAATATCCAAACGATGACTAATATCAGCATGATCACGACTAAATGGATCACGGTCCGATAACAAACTGGCGAGCAAAGCGGCTGGCTTAATCGCGCCCCTAGCGGCACCGCATACTAACAGGTGCGAGAGTCTTGGATGAACCGGCAGTGACGTCATTGCCTGACCGTGTTCGGTCAGCACCCAGCCATGGGCTTCCTGCTTAATTGCGCCAAGCGAGCTGAGTAGATCTATGGCCTGTTGCCACGCGCCTCTTGGCGGCTCATCAAGCCAGCTTAATTCTGACGGGCTATCGACACCCCATTGTAATAATTGCAGTGCCAGCGGTGCGAGATCAGCATTAAGGATTTCCGCAGAGCTGTGTGCCGCAAGCTGTTGCTGCTGGTCAGCGGACCATAATCGATAGCATTTACCCGGACGTACGCGCCCTGCCCGCCCTGCTCGTTGGATGCTGGATGCTTTGGAAATTTTGGCGGTATGTAAACCCGTCATGCCAATGGCGGGATTAAATTTTGCCTCCCTGACCAGGCCTGAATCAACAACGACATCGACTCCCTCAATGGTGAGACTGGTTTCAGCAATGTTGGTCGCCAATACCACTTTCTGATCGTTCTTATATTTACCTGGCTCTTTGTTTCCAGGTAAGGGCGCGATGGCCTGTTGTTGCTCTTCAATGGACAGATTGCCAAACAGTGGTCGTAGGTGAACACCCTGTATTTTTCTATCGTGAATCCAGTTTGAGAGCTCATCTGCGGTGCGGCGAATCTCACCCTGTCCAGGTAAAAAGGCCAATACGCTACTAGTGGGATTATCTTCAAGCGCACGTTTAATGGTGGCAACCATGCGGTCAATAACACGCTCTTTGGGTTGTCGGGCTTGGCCGTAAATAATATCGACGGGGTATGTCCGCCCCTCACTTTTCACCACAGGAGCATTGCCTAACAGTTCAGATGTCGCGCTGCCATCAAGTGTGGCGGACATGACTAGAATTTTTAGCGGGTCATCCTCTCTAAACAGGGATCGACCTTTTAGGCTCAGACTAAGGGCCAGATCAGAGTCGAGACTACGCTTAGAGATTTTACTTATTGCATTTTCTTGTCAGCTATATGGTATTATCAATATAATCAGCATGTTATAAGAATAAAATAGGATGAAAGTATCATGACAATTATCAAATCATCCATTTACCTAAAAAATCACGAACATGAGGCGCTGGATACGGATGTTACGGAAGCTTTTAATGTAGCCTCAGGTGGGGAGCGAATCCCCATTACACTAGAATGTTTTTGCCAAATCACAAGACAAACTATCAGCTATATAAAGCTATCCCATCCTGACTTTAAGGCCATTGCTTATGGCTATATTGGAGCATTACTTAGCGGGGATCTGATCAACTTAAACGAGAGCACCACAACCCGCATAGTGTCTTTGTTTATGATGAAAGCTTCAGCACATGGTAATCAGTTAAATCTTGAGGCTATACCCGACATCAAAGAAGAGTGCCTAAGAATATGGAAAGAGGAATCGAAAAAACTCGATAGTGTGAAGGTTAAGTTTTGGTCTGGATGGCTTCTTGAAGCTAAAAAGAACAGCGCCCACCTTAATCTTCAAGGTGTACATAAAATCTATGGTCATACATTTACGAATGAAATCTATGAGAGTTTACAGCGACATGCTTTAAAATACATGACCGTCAACGTAACAAACCTGAACCGCA
>LUKI01000034.1 GCA_001593685.1 Gammaproteobacteria bacterium F7 | reverse complement strand
GTTCATGGGAGACATTGTCGACAAAATCAGTGCGCATTTTATCCAGCTGTTTTAACTCGGTGATATCCCGAACCACAATCAGGTGATCCTGCTTACCAAAGCGGGTGATTTGAAATTCCAGCGTAATGTCATTATTGAGCGGAGAGGGGATTTGCAAAGCCTGATCGTGATTATCTCTGTCAAAATAGGTGATGAACTTGGGGTGGCGAATGAGGTTGCTGATTAGTTGGTTATTATCGAACGGGGAGCGTAAGCCGAGCAGCTTTTCGGCAGCAGGGTTCCACCAGTCGATATTGCCGTGCTCATCAAGCATCACAAAACCGTCCTTGAGTGCGAAGGTTGAGTCGCGAAAGCGTTTGATCACCTTTTTCAATCGTGCACGGTATTTCAGTTGGCGTTGTTGCAGCTGATAAATATGATCGAAGGTTGTGCCCCACAGGCCATGACTGGTGGGCGGGTCAGTGAGCTCGTCTTTTTTAAGCCAGCGGTAAAGACGAAATAACTGGCGTAAGTTCCAGGCCATATAGCCACTGAGGCTGATCACCAGAACCCAGCTTAACTGTCCGATGACTAGACCAACGATAAGACTAAGTATCAGAATGATGGCGATATGGCGTATTTCTGAAGCTGGATCGTAGTTCACTAAGCGTAGTCCGCTGGTCAGCCAATGTTGGGTTTGCAGGAAAAGCGATAGCCTGTGCCGCGAACGGTTTCGATATGTTTGTCGCAACCAAACTCTGACAAGGCCTTGCGCAGACGACGTATATGCACATCAACAGTGCGGTCATCGATGTATACAGTTCCGCCCCACACACCGTCTAGCAACTGTTCCCGCGAATAAGCTCGCTCTGGGTGGGCCATAAAAAACTCCAGCAAGCGATACTCTGTGGGACCTAGTTTAAGTGGTTCGCCTTTAGCTGTTACGCGGTGTGCGACAGGATCAATGACCAAGCCATTGCACTCCATCGGGCCCTCTTCACTGCCGCCGCTGCGGCGTAGCAGGGCTTTGATACGGGCGGTGAGTTCTTTGGTGGAAAAGGGTTTGGTGATGTAGTCATCGGCCCCACTGTCGAGACCCTCGACCTTATTGTCTTCTTCACCCTTGGCGGTAAGCATGATGATGGGGGTATTCTTGGTGTTGCTGTCGCGGCGCAGGCGGCGTGCGAGTTCGATACCGCTGATGCCGGGCATCATCCAGTCCAGCAAAATTAGGTCAGGACGTTTTTCGATGACACGTTCGTGCGCTTCAAGTGCAGTGCCTGCATGGAGGCATTCATAGCCATTGAGCTCCAGTGACATGGCGATCATGTCGCGGATAGAATCTTCGTCATCTACAATTAGAATTGTTTCGTTTGCCATCGTAATCAATAATCACTCATTTTTCTCTCAATAGTACATTACAGACCATGTATGTGACACTATTATGACGAAGCCTTTCTGATTTGCTATGCGCCTTGATCTGGTTGTCCTGGCTGAATTATTGACTGGTAGTTAGCGCCACTTTTCATTAACTTTGCCCTGTGAGTTTCTCGCTCATGATTAACCCAGAGCGATGAATGAGCTTAGCGATGTGACCTGATTGTTTATACGGAGAAACAAATGACCAAATGCCATATCCACCCTGACACAATGGCCGCTGTTTATGGCTATGAAACACCCGAAAAGCTGGGTTTTGGCCGTCTGTCCGGGCCTATTATGTTTTGGGCAGAGTATATGGATGGTTTATGGGGGCCGGGGACGCTTGAGCCAACCCGTAAAATTGAGCTGATGCCCTGTGCCAAGGTGTTGCATTACGGGCAGGAAATCTTTGAAGGCATGAAGGCTTATCGTGTCGGTCAGGATAAAGCCAGCCTGTTCCGTCCGGAGCGCAATTGGCAGCGTTTTAACCAGTCTGCGCGGCGTATGGCAATGCCTGAGATCCCACAGGATTTATTCATGGAGGGGGTGTACCGGGTTGCGGCCTACTGCGAAAACATTATTCCGGGCGGCTCCGGGCAGTCTCTTTATCTTCGCCCCTTTATGATCGCCACAGAGCCAAGCCTTGAAGTGACCGGCTCTGATCGTTTCGCTTATATGGTGATTGCTAGCCCATCTGAGGCCATTCAATTGAACCCAATGAGTGTATTGATCGAACGTGAATACACGCGTGCTGCGTTGGGGGGTACAGGCGGCGTGAAAACAGGCGGTAACTATGCAGCCAGCTTTGCATCGCGCACCCATGCGCAGTCGCTTGGCTTCGATCAGTCGTTATGGCTGGACCCAAATGATCGACGCAACATTGAAGAGCTGTCGGTGATGAATTTCTTCGCCGTGGTGGATGGACAGTTGTTGACGCCGACCCCGACAGGTTCGTTGCTGGAAGGTGTTACCCGTGCGTCGATTATCGAATTAGCCGGTGAGATGGGGCTTGAGGTTAGCCAGCAGGCGCTGGATATTGATCGATTGATTGAGCAAATCAAGGATGGTCGTTGTAGCGAGGCTTTTTGCTGTGGTACAGCAGCCATTGTTAACCCGATTCGTGAGCTGGGAGAGCATGACGGTAGTCGTTATACATTGGCAAACCCAGAGGGTGAAATTTCGGTTGCCTTGAAGCAACGACTGCTGGATATTCAGGAGCGCCGTGCCGAAGGACCAGCGGGTTGGGTGCACGATATTCCGGCTGAATTTTATCCGCCTCAACCTGTTTCTGATTAGCGGTTGGGGTGGCAAGGTGAGTGTTAACCCGTTCTGGGATTTTTCGCTGCAACATTACGCTAAAACGCCAGTGCAGCGACATTGCCTGCAGTTGCAGGAGGAAGCTGGCGCGAATGTTAATGTGGTGTTGCTGACACTTTGGCTGGCGACGCAGAAACGGCTGTTTGACCACAACCTTGTTCTGTACCGTGCTGAGTTGCTGCACTGGCATGAGCAGGTGATTGTACCGCTGCGGCAGGCGCGTTTTGGGGTTAGACAGGCGGAGTTGAGTGAGAGTTTGTACCAAACGATTAAGCAATCAGAGCTGGATGCTGAACGGGTGGAGCAGGATATTTTATATTCGCTGTTGCCAGAGTTTGCTGAGGCTTCCGATGAGTTGACGCTTTTGGAGTTGGCGGACTGGAATCTGCGCGCCTATTTACAGCTTTTGCCGCTGGCGGAAGAGTTGGTGGGGGTCGTTTCAGAACAGTTGGTTGACGACGTATTCGGGGAAACTCGTTGTTAACTATTTTGCTGGCTGCGAGGCTGGAGGGCTTCCTTCTTAATGCCGCCTCAGCCTTGGTGTTTGTTCAGCTGTAAATAAAGAGACAAATAGGGTGCCAGTTTTGCGTACAGGGTCTGTGCTGATTACTGTAGTTTATAACTCAACCCATTAGAACCAATGGCAACGTAGCGGTTGTTGTCTCGGAACGCTACCGCCAATACTGCTGCGGAAGTCGGTTTCCACTGCTCTTTTTTACTAATACGCCAGCGTTTTAGCTGTTTGGCGGTTTTTACATCCCACAGCTGAACCAGTTGGCTGTTGGTGCCGGTCATCAGTTTTTGACCGTTACTGGAGAAACGCGCGACAGTGTAGGCGGCGCCCATAATGTAGGAGCCTTTTTTGATGGGTAAAGTGCTTAGTTGTTTGCCGCTGATGGTGTCCCAGATATTGGCCTGATCGGCCTGGGCTGCGGTGAAGGCGTAACGGCCATCATCAGATAAGGTTGTCGTAATGACGTTGTTTTCGTGGCGCCAACTTTTTAAAACTTCCGCACTTTGGATATCCCACAGGCGGGCGATGAAATCGTCGGAGCCGGTTAGCAAACGGCTACCGTCGGCGCTGATGGCAATGCTGCGAACTTTTTCGTTGTGGTTAAAGGTGCGCTGTACTCCGCCGTTTTTTATATCGAACAGTACCGCGGTGTGGTTATCGAGTGCTAATGCGGCGTAATCACCGTTAGGGGTTAACGCCATGCCGAGAATGTCACCGGGCGAAGTCCAGAACCACACCGGCTCTCCGGTAGCAACTTCCCAAAGCACGATGGTGCGATCTGAGGCGGTGGCGGCATAGCGGCCTTCGGGGGAAAAAGCAGCGGCGCTAAGCAGGGTGAACTGGCCCTTGGCGTGGTTCCAGTTAAATAGCCGCTCTTTGCGTTGCATATCCCACAGGCTTGCACCGTGCTGAATGGAGCCGACAATGCCATATTTTCCATCGCTGGAAAGGGCGGCGGTGTAATGCCCCTGCACAGCGCTTTCCCATTGATCGCTAGGTTTTTCGGCGTTGTCACAGGCGCTTAGCGTTAAAGCAAATAACAGGATGACAACTGTTTTTAAAAAGCGATATGTGGTGCAGAGGGTTGTCATGAGCGGCTCGAATTAGCGAAGTTTTATTAATTAAAGACTAAGTCGGCTGACGTCGCCATTGCATAAGCCCCAGTAATGCAAAACAGATAAAGGCAATCAATGTCCAGGCAGGGATGCTCAGCGACAGGAAGGTCCAGGCGACTTTGGCGCAATCGCCGGTACCATACATCATCGCTGTTAGAATATCGGCCCAGGGCAAAACATCCAGCATGTATTCGAAACTGGGACCGCAGGCTGGCACCTCCTCAGGCGGTAAGCTTTGTAGCCATAGTTGACGGCTGGAAAAGCCGGCACCTGTCACACCAAAAAGAGTGATCAGTGTGCCGTAAATGCGGCGCCCAGTGTTGGCTGGATTATGTAGTAGTGCGATTAAAAACAGGGCGCCGATGATGTAAATCACAATGCGTTGCATCATACACAGGGGGCAGGGGTCGAGGCCCATGGCATACTGCATGTAAAAGGCGGTGGCGATTAATGAAACGCAGGCGATTAGGCCTATCAGGTTGAGGCTACGGGGGGTGGGTAAAATTGACATAAATTAGCTTGAGAGCCCTCGGATGCTATCTATACTTGTAAAAGGTTTTGGAATTATAGCAGGGTGTTTGATAACTATCTGTGTAAGATGGCCTGCTTGTTCTGTTTGTATAACCGCTGTGTGAGTGTCTTCTTTGACTGAACTGCGCGGCATGTCGAATTGAAATTGTAAGCTCTAAATAAAGGTTTTATGACGTATGAAATTTAAGGTGTTGTGGCTGTTTTTGTTAGCCCCATTGTTGGCTTTTTCAACTGTTAGCTATGCCGAGGATGAGGATGCCGACGCTGAGTCACTTGAGGATGTGCGCTACCTGGATATTAAACCTGCAGTGGTGACGAATTATGGTGGCGTTGGTCGTATGAGCTACATTAAGGCTGAAGTGTCTTTGCAGGTTGGTTCGCAGGAAGATTTCCAGAAGGTGTTTCATCACTTCCCGTCTTTGCGCCATTCGCTGGTTATGTTGTTAGGGCAGCAAACGGATGCGACGATAGCGGCGGGAGCTCCACGTGAAGCGTTGCGACAACAGGTGCTTGCTCAGATGCGTGCGATTATGGAAGAGGAAGAGGAGGGCGGAGCAGACATGATTGACGATGTTCTGTTTAGCGCTTTCTTTGTGCAACGTTAAGGCTTCGTTATTTTATGGAAAGGCCGTCTCATGTCATATGAGGCGGCTTTTTTATGCCGATAAATTAAAGTGCGTTGTAATGCGCAAGAAAATCATCAAAGGTTTCAGTATCAGCGGACTCAATGGCTTGTTGGTCGAGTAGCGACTGGTGTGATTGCTGTTGAAACTCAGCCAAAACCTCTGCACTTAGAGGGTTGTTCTCAAAGTGAGTTTTATGATTTTTTGCCAGTTCAAGGCAGATGTCCACAAAGGACTTGTTGTCTTGCATGGCATTTAGCAGCTGAGCAGAGGGGGTTTTGCTGCTGTCATTTAGCTTTTCACGCTGTGCAGCAACGGCATTAACATAAGCGTTATCGTTCAATTGATGGGCGTCGTCCAACAGGGCTGCCACGGTTTCAATTTTATCCAGCAACTCAGAACCCCACTGTTGTAACGAGCGTTCCTGTCCCTGTTCAGTGAACAGCTGCAAGTTTTCATTACGGCCGTGGCTTACCACTTGGGACTTATTGTGAATATTGAGCTTTTCCTGTGCAGCTTCGCAGGAGGGGCTTTCCTCAAGCAGGCAAAATAGCAGGAAGGCATCCATAAAACGAATTTGCTGTTCGTCGATACCGGTAGGCAGAAAAGGGTTGATATCGAGGTTACGAACTTCAATATACTCAACGCCCTGCTTTGCCAGAACATGCAGCGGCTTTTGGCAGGACGGGGTTACGCGCTTAGGGCGAATATCACTGTAGTATTCGTTTTCGATTTGCAATATGTTGGTGTTTAGCTGGCGGTATTGGCCACCCACCTTAACACCGATTGCTTCATAGGCTGGGTGTGGCGTGTTGATGGCTTTGCCGAGACCTTCGACATACCTTTCCAGCGAGTTATAGCAGACATTAATACCCTGTTGGGCGTCATTTTGATAACCCAGATCGCCCATACGCAGGCTGGTAGCCTGTGGGCCATAAAGGGTGTCTGCGTTGTGCGCTTTGAGCTGGTGCGACTGTGCGTCGTCGGGCTGAGAGTCCATGAAGGATTTACACAGCGCGGGCGAGGCGCCAAACAAATACAGGCTTAGCCATGAGTAACGGTGGAAGTTACGAATCAGCGCGAAGTACTGCTCGGTTTGAAACTGCTGATCACTGCCGGTTTCACCTGCGAGGGCTTTAAAGAGAGGCCAGAAACTAACAGGTAACGAAAAGTTGTAGTGTACACCGGCAATCGCCTGCATGGTTTTGCCGTAGCGCCAAGCCAGTCCAATGCGGTAAACATGCTTCAGTGTACCAATATTCGAATGGCCGTATTCGGCAATCCGGATAGATTCCTCTCCATCAATAATGCAGGGCATACTGGCAGGCCAGATTAACTCATTGTTTAAACCACTATAGGCGTAACTGTGGACATTGCGAAGGTAGTCAATGGCTTCTTCAGGTGATTCCAGTGCGGGCGTAATGAACTCCAGCAGTGCTTCGGAGTAATCCGTGGTGATGCTGGGGTGGGTTAGGGTTGAGCCGAGCGCTTGAGGGTGCGCTGTTTGAGCTAACTTACCAGCGGGCGTCGTCCTCAGAGCCTCTTTTTCAATGCCCCGCTTAATACGAGTTAACTGCGGTAAAATCGTGTCGTTGCGCAGCAGGTTCAAGCGCTGTTTGAAAGTATTGGACAAGCTGGCAATCCCGCAAAGTCATAAAAGGCCATGATCATAATAAAAACCCCGTTGATCTTGAAGTAATTTATGTGTTTGAGGGCGTTTTAGTCGCGCAGCGGGCCCTGGATAAGGCAAGCTGTCTTTGTGACGCTTTAAATTTGCAGAAGCAGAGGCCTTACACTGAACCACCGCTTTCTTTTTAATAGCAACTGAGCCATCTCTTTGTGTCTTAGGTTGTAATCTTTGCGGTATTCGACCTTATTCAATTAGCCCTAAATAACCCGTCTATGTCGATGGTAAATAGTGCGATTAGACATTATGCTTTATGTGCCTGCCGGCTTAACTGTCGTATGTTGCAGACTTTATATCTCGGGTGTCGATGGGCAACAGTCATAATAAAAATATCCATGTTGGCGGTATGAGCGAGTTATCAGATCAGCAGCAGCGTCCGCTTTCAGAATGGATGCGTTCCTCTTTGGCAAAAACGACACTACTCAAAATGGGGGTGCGGATTGCTATTATTGTTGCGGTAGCGGCAGTATTTACCTACTTCCATATTTTTTCTGTCCTTAATCAACAGGTTGATGACAGCCTTCAAAAATATATTGTGGAGCGTGGCCAAAAAGAGAGCAGCGCTTTTCAGATGGCGCAAAGTAATCACCGAATTTTTAAGCAGGCCTTTTTGACAGCGTGGCCTGCTTATCAACGTGCTGATAATGAAGCACGTTTTGCGGAATTATTTCCAAGACGCGCTGACGGTACTTGGCGGCTGCATGATGATGCTTATCAAGGCAGAGTTCGCGCGGATAATACGCTAAGTCAGCATATCACTGGGTATGTGGGGCGAGATGCGCCTGATACGCCTGACTTTCACAGTCGACTGCTATTGACCTATGACTTAATTGATCGCTATGGCGATGCCTGGTCTTCAACGTTCGATAACCTATACGTTTCCATGCCCGAAAACGTTAATTTGGTGTACTGGCCTGGTGTACCCTGGGGGCTGCAGGCGGACTCAACCTTGGATGTGAATAACGAGGAGTGGGTTTATGTTGCCAGCATTGAAAATAATCCATTACGCAAGTCGATGTGGACAGGCTTGTATTTTGATCCGACGGCTAATGAGTGGATGGTTTCACTGGAAACCCCCATCGATGTTGAGGGTCAACATCTCATTAATATTGGCACTGATATTTTGCTCAACCGGCTGTTTGATCAGGTGTTTAATGATCACCTGGAAGGTGCCTACAATTTTATCGTTAGAACTGATGGACGGATTATTGCTCATCCGCAGCAGGTAGAGGCCTTAAATCAGCGTAAGGGCATGCTGCATGTTTCTGAGGTTAATGATGCTGGCCTGGAGCACATTGTTGCCAACATTACTGCTCGGCTAGCCGATGTTGGTGAGCAGGGGCTAATTCTCAATGATGATTTTGTCAGCGCTAAACTGGCCGTCACCCGTATTAGTGGCCCGGAATGGCTGTTTGTGACTGTTTACCCCGATAGCCTTATGGCCGCTGCGGCCTTAAAAACGGTTTATATTGTTGCTCTGATTGGCTGCTTGTCGCTGTTGCTTGAGTTGGTGTTCTTATTCCGTGTTCTGCGCCAGCAGGTACTTGAACCGATTGCTGTTTTTGATGGTTTTGCCCGGCGTTTTGCGGCGCGGGACTTCACGAGTATTGGTGATTTGGCGGCTAGCTCAGTGGCTATTCGACGAGATGAGATGGGCGCTTTGGCGCTGGCAATGACCGGTATGGCGCGCTCCATTGAGACTTATGAAACCCGGCTGAAAAATATTGTGGCCCAGCGTACTGAAGAGCTGGATAAGGCCAATCTTGTGTTACAGCAAGAGTCCAGCCAGCGAAAACATATCACTAACATGCTGCAGGTCATCGCCAAAGAAGTCTCAGGCCTTCAGGGTGAGCAGTTTTTTTATACGTTGTCGAAATTTCTGACCCAATCGTTAGGGGCTGATATGGTGTTCATTGGCCGGCTGGTTGAGCACGGTAACGGCGTGCAGACCTTGGCCCTGATGATTGATGGCGAGTTGTTAGAGAGTGCTTACTATCCGCTTGTGGGGACACCCTGTGAAATGGTGATAGAGAGCGGCTCACAGGTTTATAACGGTAACGTACAAAGGTTGTTTCCGGATGATCAAGAGCTGGTTGATTTGGGGATGCGATCCTATATTGGCACCCAAATGCTGGATAGTCGCGGAGAGGTGGTTGGACATCTGGCGGTGTTGAGTCGAGGCACTTTTGATCAGCCAGAAACAGCGGGACTTATTATTGACTCTGTTTCGGCGCGTGCGGCTTATGAGTTGGACCGGCAACTGACAGAAGAGGTTATTCTGCGGCAAGCGACTACGGACTCGCTAACCAATCTGCCGAACCGTGCCGCTTTTATGGAACGGCTCCAGCATTCGCTATATCAAGCCGAACGTAACGGTGAGCGGTTGGCGGTTATATTTATTGATGTTGATAACTTCAAGTTAGTGAATGATCAGCATGGACATGCTGTTGGAGATTATGTTCTGACGGTAATAGCCAGCCGGCTGGTCAAGTGTGTACGTAAAAATGACATTATCGGGCGTTTGGGCGGAGACGAGTTTATCGTTGCGCTGAACGATGTCTCCGATGCCTATGCGCCAGAGCAGGTGGCTCGCAATATTCTCAGGGAAATAACTCACGAAATTAGCAAGGAAAACAACCGGCTTTCCATGTCCTGTAGCATCGGTATTTCCATTTACCCGGATGATGCGCAGACGATTGACAGATTGATTAATCATGCCGATGTTGCGATGTATCGTGCCAAAGAGTCAGGTCGTAATAATTACCAATTTTTCAAGGCTTCAATGAATGAAGATATTGAAAACAGCAGTAAGCTGGAGACGGAGCTGCGAAAAGCCATCAGTAATGGTGAGCTGGAGGTCTATTATCAGCCTATCATTCTGTTGGCGAGCAAAAGGATCTATAAACTGGAAGCTTTATTGCGCTGGCGTCACCCGGAAATGGGACTGGTTATGCCGGACCAGTTTATTCCGGTGGCCGAACGTTCTGGGTTGATTGTTCCGATGAGTGAATTTGTGTTGGCCCAGGTCTGTGATGACTATCCGCGCTTTAAACAGCGCTTTACGGGGCTCGAGTCTATTTCTGTTAATTTTTCGGCCCGCCAGTTCCGAAATGAGGATTTGGCTTCGAGAGTCTTGGCTATTGTTTCTGAGCGGGGTGTCCGCTGTCAGTCCATAGAAATTGAAATCACCGAAAATATGTTTATCGAGGACCATGATTTGGCCACCATTCAGACATTGCATGAACTGAGTAATCTCGGGTTCCGCTTGGCGCTGGATGATTTTGGCACAGGTTATTCTTCGCTTGGCTATCTGAAAAAAGTGCCTATCGATACATTGAAAATAGATCGTAGCTTTGTGCGTGATTTGACGGAAGATCCTGATGATCTGGCGTTGGTCTGCAGCATTATTGAGCTGGCTCACAGTTTCCGGTTGGCGGTTATAGCTGAGGGCGTTGAAAGCCAGCTGCAGGAAGATATTTTACGCAAGGAAGGCTGTGATTTTGTGCAGGGCTACCATTATGCGTATCCGATGCCTGCAGAAAAGCTGCTGGCATCGGCGTTTGCTTGGTGTGAGTTAGGCGCTAGCGGCGAAACTGAGCGACTACCGAGTTAATTTCTTCGGCGACGGCTTCTAGTTTATGGCCGGCTTCGGCCGTCTGTTGTGCCGCCTGCGTGATGTTATCAACGGAGCTGTTCATATTGCCGATACTGCGATTAATTTCCTTGGTGACGGCGCTCTGTTGTTCGGTTGCTGTGGCAATTTCTGTGTTCATGTCACTCACTGAAGCAACCGACTTCGCAATGGTTTCCAAGGCACTGGTAATGCTTTGCGCCTCTTCTGACGTGCGTTTGGCTTGAGATTGGCTGGCCTCCATAACTGAGACCGTCTCCAGCGTCCTTTTTTGTAAGGCTTGGATCGTGCTTTCAATTTCCGTTGTTGATGACTGCGTGCTATTGGCGAGAGAGCGTACCTCTTCGGCGACCACTGAAAAACCTTTGCCGGCCTCGCCAGCTCGAGCGGCTTCAACGGAAGCATTAAGTGCCAGCAGGTTTGTCTGAAAGGTGATGCCATTAATCACAGACACAATGTTGTTGATGTTATCGGCATCCTGCTTCAAATCCCGGATTAATGTGTTAGCGTTGCCAATATCCTCTGCCAGCTGTGAGATAGCCGTTTTGGTGTTCTCAATAATGGACTGGCTGTCGTCGACTTCAATGCTGGCTTCATGGGTGCTGGAGGCTGTTGTGACGGCATTTTTTGCAACATCGTCAATGGCGGTCGACATCTGGTTGATGGCGGTGGCCAGTTGTGTAATTTCTGTGCTTTGCTGGTTAACGCCGTCATTGCTTTTTTGCACGACGTCATTTGTTTCTTGAATAACGCTTAGCAGGTCTGCGGCACTATTTTTTAGCAACTCGACCAGCGTTGCCTGTTGTGATTGTAAGCTTTTTAACGCTACCTCTGTATTTGAGAGTGGTGAGGTGTTGCCGCAATAAGCCAGGCATGCGACATCGCTGTCATGAATCTCTTTAGCTCTTTGTTGAATGGTTTGCAGTGGTTTTTGTTGCCATTTGTAGAGTGCTAGCGAGCAGGCAACGGCTGCAGCAGCGCCTGAGGTCAGTGCCACCCAGCTGTTGCTGTTGAACGCGGCAATGAACATAGCGGGCACTGATGCCGTTAGTAAGCAGGCGAGGTATTGCCGTGATTTTGTATTGTTGAAAGAAAAAGGCTTTTTATTATTTTGTAGGTTGCTGTAAAAGCGTTCAGCCGTTTCAATATGCTTGCGCTCTGGTTTGGTGCGAACTGATTGATAGCCCGTTAATTGGCCGTTTTTGTAGACCGGCATAACATAGGCATTCACCCAGTAATGATCACCATTTTTACAGCGGTTTTTAACGAGCCCCATCCATGGCTTGCCTTGTTTTAATGTTGTCCACAGATCAGCAAAAGCCGCTTGTGGCATATCTGGATGACGAACGAGGTTGTGTGCCTGGCCAATTAACTCGTCTTCCGTGAAACCCGAAATTTTTATGAAGGCTTCATTAACGGCAGTGATGACACCTTTGGCGTTAGTAATCGAAATGATGCGCTCATTGTCGTCAAAAAGAACTTCTTTGCCCGTTATCGGGAGGTTTTTTCTCATTGCGGAACCACTAGTTTAATTAAGATAACGATGACCGTATTGTTGATCAAAAACTTAAAAATCAGCTTAAGAAAAAACGGCGCTTATGTTGGGGTGAAGTATCGGCAAAATGCCAAGAAACTAAAGGTTGGCGCGATAATAATTGATTCGCATCAAGAGGTGTGCGAATTGGGTGGGTGTTGAGTAGGGGGTTAGCCGGCACGCTGTCCGGCTAACCGGCGTTATTTAGCTGCCAGCCAGCATACGGAAGATATCTGATTCGGTGATGATGCCGATTAGCTTGTCATTCTCAGTAACAGGGATACCACTAAACTTCTTTTCGAGCATCATTTTCGCCGCCTCGCCAACGGTCGCATCTGGCGAAATAGAGAATACGTTAGCACACATAATGTCTTTAATTTTCAGATTGGCGACCAGATAGTTGAGCTCCCAAACGCTTAATGAGGACGCCGCTGATGGTTTTGCTTCCAGTACGTCGTTTAGGGAGACAATGCCAACCAGTTTTCCGTTTTCAACAATAGGAAGGCGGCGCACCTTGTTGTCAGCCATTGCCTTGTGAGCTTCGGACAGGTTGGTGTCGCTAGAAATAGAAATAACAGGGGATGTCATGTGGTTTTTCACTAACTCTTTGTTCATTCTTGTTAAACTCCTGAAGTGATGGCTGGTTGATTGCTAATCCCTGCCAGTATAGTTATCAAATATGAATAGGTTGTGATATCGGTCAGTTAAACTCAAAAAACTGGTTACAAAACGTACTCCTGTAGATAAGTGGCCGATGGCTGCAAGCATGCCTGTTGGCTTGCCACTTAACACTTTGATGATGTGTGGATACCCGCAAAGTGCTGAGGTGGTGACAACAAAAAAACGTTGTAAATCACGCATTAAGCCACGATGGACTTACCCATTAAACACTGAGTTAAGCAAAATTAACAGTTTTGGTAAATACAGCCAAGGGAGTACCCCCTTGGTGTCTGTTAATGTAGTGTGTGCGAGCCGTTGTTGCCGTTATCGCTCAAATATTCGTTGATATCGTCTTGAGTGACTTCGTAGCCGGAGTTGCAAAATTCACAGCGGACGGTAATTTGCGGTTGCTCGCTGAAAATCTCTTCCATTTCCTCTTTGCCCATTGAAACAATGGCCTGCAGTGTGCGGTAAGCGGAACAGCTACATTTGAATTGCACATCGCTGGCAGGAAATACACGCACAACTTCTTCATGGTAAAGGCGGTGGAGAATGTCTTCGTTTTGGAGGCGTGATAGCTCTTCGTTACTAAGGGTGTCGCTGAGTTGGCAGATGCGATCCCAGCCATCGACATCTTGTACCGCCTCTTGCGCCTGTGGCAGCACTTGGATTAACAGACCGCTGGCGCTGTGACCGGGTTCTGTCGTTAACCAAACACGGGTTTGTAATTGCTCGGATTGCTGGAAGTAGTTTTCCAGACAGTTGGCGATGCTGTCACCCTCAAGTGAGATGATACCCTGGTAACGCTGACCCTTATCGGGCGTGATGGTGACGGCCATGCGGCCATTGCCGAGCAGTGCTTTGAAATCGGCGCTGCTGGGGAGCTGCTCTCCTTCCCAGCGAGCGACGCCCCGGACTTCCTGATTGTGTCGGCATTCAGCCATGATCAGGCTGAGCTCTCCGTCGCCTTGAGCCTGCAGCGTCAGGGAGCCATCAAATTTGATGGTTGTGCTTAGCAGGGCAGCAGCGGTCATGAATTCGCCCAGTAACTGCTGGATTGCGGCTGGATAATCGTGGTTTGAAACCGCTTCTTGGTAGCTCTCCTGCAGACCTACCAGCTGGCCTCGTGCGCCAAGTTGATCAAACATAAAACGCTGGATTTGGTCTTTATTGCTCATAAAATCGGGGCCTTAAAGTAGAAAATAGGATTAGTGCAGGGGCCTGCGAGAGGAGTTGATTATAACGTAAGCGCCCAGATAAAGGGAGTTGCTTGCTGTTTAGGACAGGCGTACAGGGGCGAGTAATTGAGGTTATTCGGAGTCATTGATATTTTTGAAGCGCACAATTTGGCGGCGTTGTTTTTTATTAGGGCGCTGTTCGGGGGCGGCAATGGCGGCACGTTGTAGTTTGCGTTGCTCGGCATTAAGCTCACGTTTGGTAATGCTTTCAGCTGTTTCTTCGTACAATTGACTAGCAATGTCGGCACTTCGCCGTTGGTCAGACAGGGCTTTGATGACCACTGTTTTTTCGTCCCAGCCCTGACGAATGACCAGTGTTGCACCAACTTCGACATTTTTGCTGACTTTAGCGCGGACACCATTGTAGTGTACTTTGCCGCCTTCGATGGCCTGCTTGGCGAGCGCGCGGGTTTTGAAAAAACGGGCTGCCCACAGCCATTTGTCAAAGCGTACGGTTGGGTTAGTCACGCTTTTTACCCGGTAAGATGTCGGCAAAGTCATCGACTGACAGGAATTCCTCAGTCTCGCGAGGTGCCTGTTGGCTGTCAGGTTGGGTGATTGTGAGCAGGTGGGCTATGCCAAAGTCACGGGCTGAGCGCAAAACCGGTAGGCTGTCGTCGATTAACAGTGTGCTCCGTTCTTTGAAGGGTTCATGCTGCTGCAGGTTTAGCCAGAAATCAGGGTCTTCTTTGGGCCGGCGGAAGTCGTGTGAGCAAAAAATGGCATCTACGCATTCACCCAGCCCGGTTTTTTCCAGTTTCAGGTCCAGACTATCACGGTGAGCGTTAGTCACGATGACGCTACGCTTATTGTGTTGGCGAACCTGTTCAAGGAAGTTGGTGACCTGTGGGCGGTAAGCGATTTTATGGCTGACATCATTTTTCAGTCCAGCAATATCCAGCTGGAGGTTATCGGACCAGAAGTCGAGGCAGTAGAAGTTAAGTGTCCCCTCATGCGCGCGAACCCGTTTCAGGATTTCTCGATAGGCTTCATCGGGGGTTAAGCTATTTTTCTCGGCGAACTTTTCGGGCACATGGGTGAGCCAAAAGTAGGTGTCGAAGTGAAGGTCCAGCAGTGTGCCGTCCATATCAAGCAGCACAGTGTCGATTTTATTCCAGTCCAGCATAGGGTTACAGCGCTAAGTAAGTCGTTTCTAAATGGTACTCGTTTCAGTATCAGCTGTTAAGTCACTCCTTTGGGGTACCGGGATAGTACTGAATGAACCGCTTTAGCAATAAGTTGGCGTTGCTGCTGGCAGCCTCGGAAGTGGCGGGAAATCTCCAGCTGTACTCCTTTACCCGTTTGACTGCGGTTGCAAATATTATTGGGGTTGATGCCCTGGTATTTGTGGTGATCATCGGCGACGGGGAAATCAGCGGTTAGCAGCGCTTCAAAAATGATCTGTTTAAGGCGCTTGTCTAAACCACCTAGATAAATCATTGGCTGTTCAGATTTAAAGCCGTGCACGGTGATGATGGTCTGTGAGCGACTTGCCAGAGCCAGGCATTGAGGTTCGTCAAAGCGGTGACTGGTAATGTGTAAATCCGGGCTGTGCTGTGGCTTAAGGGCGTTAAAACAGTAGTAGTTGAAGCGGTTTCCTGCGATTAGCTGGCAGAGCTCGGTGGTGCCCGGTTCAATGTTGCCGCCGTGAGGCGCAACAATGGAGGTGCTTGATTGGCGGTCAACCAGTTCGATTTGAAAGGCGCTATCGCCTTCCTGCTGATGCAGCTGCTTAAAACTGGTGTAAATATCCATGGTGATTTCAATCAACCACTTTCAGTTGGTGCGCGTTTTTTATCGCGATAGTAATTGACGATGCCAACCAGGCTAATCAGTAACCAGAAAAATTCAATGGCGAAGGCAGACAGGTTAAATTCAAAGATCAGCGAGACCAAAATCAATCCTGCACCAGCGGCGTTCATGAGTGAATAAGGGAGATGGTTGCTGCTAATTTTATTTAATTGCAGTAACAGATAAGCAGCGAGCAGCAGAAACACGCCGACGTTGCCCAGAAAATCATACCAGGTGTAACCCATAAACTTGCTCCAATGCCGTTGGCAATTTAGATGATAAACAAGTTTAGGGGTTGTGACGATTAATTGGAATCTCGTTGGGCGTTGTTAATTAGGCGCTGGAGGGGCGACTTTCATCGTCGGCCAGTGGGTCATGCCAAACGACCTTGTTACGGCCGGATTGTTTGGCGCGGTAAAGTGCCGCGTCGGCATTGTTAACCATTTCTTCAAGTGTGTCCGGAATTTCAGTGGTGTAGCCAATGCTGATGGTTAATGTGATGCTGAGGAAATCGTTAACATCCAATGGGCTGTATTGCACCACATCACAGAGGTTGGCCAGTAGGTCGCGCTCGCTCGTTGCTCCGCTGCCAGCATTAACGCACAGTAAGCAGAACTCTTCGCCGCCGACACGGGCAATAATATCGGTGCCGCGCAGTAACTGCTTTAGTTTGCTGGCGATATGCTGTAAAGCCCGGTCTCCAACCTGATGACCATGGTTATCATTGATTTCTTTGAAGTGATCAATATCAATCATGGCGGCCATTAAGGAAATATTTTCCCGGCAGGCGTTTTCAAACAGCTTGCTGCCAGCGTCAAAGAGGTACTTGCGGTTATGCAGACCGGTAAGAAAATCTTTGTTGGCGGCATTTTTCAAGTGCTCAAAGCTACGGATTGCATCGATGTTTTGGTTGATACGGCAGTACAGTTCTTCATGCAGAAAGGGGCGCGTAATAAAATCATTGGCACCAGCTTTGAGAAACTTCACCGTAGTGGTGCCGCCACCAGAGGCAGAAATGCCGATAATGGCGATTTCATTGCGCGAATACTGACTGCGCACCTTAGCGGTTAGTTCGATGCCATCCATATTTGGCATGTTGTAATCGACAATGATTAGCTGAATATCATTATGTACGTCAAGCGTTGCCAGTGCCTCGACTCCGTCGCTGGCTTCAAGCACGTTGAAATAGTGGCGTTCCAGTAGTGATCTGAGCATCAGACGTGATGACTTGGAGTCATCGACCACTAAGGCCTTGCACAGGCGGTTGTCGCGCAGGCGACGGACCATATCAATGACATATTCAATCTCATTGATATTGCGTTTGACGACATAGTCGATAATAGGTTTTTCTGTCATCTCGTCGTGCAGATTGTCCGACAGACTGCCAGTGAGAATAATGGGAGGGATGCCGTAAGCGAGAACACACTCAACCACTTCACCGTCTGGCGCATCAGGTAAATTAAGGTCGAGCAAAGCCACAAAAAACTCACTGCCTTGCTGCTCCAGATAGTGCTCTGCTTCCGCCATGGAGGAAGCGAGTATGACGTCAAGGTTGAGTTTGGTAATGCTGCTGGAAAGTAGGCCGCTGATTGAGCGGCTGTCCTCAACAATAAGCACTTTGGTTCCTTGGGGCTTCATGACGATCCTCAAAACTTGCCTGCAATCTCTGCGGACGATGTTGATATGTCTGAATCAGTATAGGCAGGAAATTCCAAGGTTGCTGATTATTCACTGATTGGCGCGATCAAGGTCCCCATTTGTTCGCTAAATAAACTACACTCTAGCGACTCTTTAAAAGCAGGAAGCGGAAAAAAATATGAAAAAGTTTATGGCTATGGCGGTGTTGGTCGTTGCTGTTGCAGCGGTCGCCGTGTGGAAATTCAGTGGTGAAACCAACCCTGATAATTCGGATCTTGAAACGGCGCTGGCCGAACACTCGGATCATTTGGCGTTGATTCCTGAAGATACGTTGTTTTATGTCGGCGGTTTGAAGCCCATTGCAGCCAAGGACATGATGGCTAGCATGGCCTCTATGTACCAGTTTGGCGATCCGGAAATGTGGCAGCAGATGAATCAGCAAATGGCAGATGACTTGGCGGGCAGCGCTGAGACTGCGGGCGCCAAGCTGGCTCTGAGTTTATTCCGGTTTTTCATGCAGGGCTTAGATGATCCGCAGGCCATGTTTGCAAAAACTGGTGCCAAGGAAAACCTGTTTACCTCAGTTTATTCGGT
>LUKI01000033.1 GCA_001593685.1 Gammaproteobacteria bacterium F7 | reverse complement strand
AAACTGACACTTGGCATCACTACCCGCCGTGACAAACACTTCTGCCCCCATGGTGCGCGCCATTAAAATAGCCAGGCTACCAATACCGCTACTGCCACCATGAATCAGTAACTTTTCACCGGCTTTAAGCTGACAACGTTGAAAAACATTATGCCAAACCGTAAACAACGCTTCCGGCAAAGCCGCCGCCTCAGTCAGCGATACGCCTTCAGGAATCGGCAAACACTGGCTGGCTTGCACCATTGTATAGTTACAATAGCCGGCACCGTGGGTGAGCGAACACACCTGATCACCCACCTGCCAGTCAGTCACCTCCGCGCCACAGGCAACAATCTCACCGGAGGCTTCTAACCCTAAAATAGGCGACGCATCGGCAGGCGGTGGGTATTGCCCCTTCACCTGTAATAAGTCACCACGGTTGATCCCCACACCCGCCACTTTGATCAACACCTCATCGGCTTTTAGCTCAGGCATTGCCTCTTCGGCAACACTCAAACTCTGATCTTCATTAATGGCAATGTATTGGCGTTTTTCCGGCAGCTGTGACACGTTCTTATTCCTAATTTCTTACTTTAATGCATTACGAGCGGAGCCAAGACGAGCCAAAACAGGCGTAAAAGCGACGTTTACTGTTGTAAATAAGCACTTTAGGCCTGTTTTTAACTAGGTATTGGCAAGCACAGTAGCGATGTCTTACTTAACGAAGTTACGCAGCGGACCGACACCGGTCACATCAACCACAACTTCATCACCTGATTTCAGGTATTTAGATGGCGTGAAACCCATGCCAACCCCAGCTGGCGTACCGGTAGCAATAATGTCACCCGCTGACAGCGTCATGCCGGCAGACATTTTGGAGATCATGGCTGGCACATCGAAAATCAGCTTATCGAAGGTATCATTCTGGCGCTCTTCGCCATTCACAAAACACTTAACGCGAATATCCTTTGGCTCTGGCATGATGCTGCGGTGAACAACCACAGGACCCATTGGGCAGAACCCGTCCAGACTCTTGGCGCGGAACCACTGGAAGTGACTTTTTTGCAGGTCACGGGCAGAGACGTCATTGATGGCGGTGTAACCGTAAACATAGTCCCAAGCATCTTCCGGCGCGATATTGGTGCCGGTTTTACCGATAATCAGGCCAACTTCCGCTTCATAATCCAGTTTAGAGGTCAGCTCTTCGTAAGCCGGAAAAGAGGCTTCCGGACCAATCACCGACGTCACAGCCTTGGTGAAAATAATCGGCACAGGTGGTTTATCGGAAGAGGTTTTCATCTTCTTCGCCACTTCGTTTGCGTGCTCCTGATAGTTTTTACCCAGGCAGAGAATATTACGGGTTGGCACAGGAATCGGGGCTAACGGTGTTACATCCGCATAGGGTCGGCTAGCAATATTATCCGCCGCCGCTTTTTCGGCCAACGCCCAAGCCGCTTCAGTAGCAGCATCGCCGGCTTCAATTAAGCCCAGCAACGTATCAGCCGCCAAATCAACATTCTGTTCAGCGGCAGCAGCCACCAAATCAACCGCCGTCTCACCAACCACTGCGCCTAACTGACCATTTTCAAGGGTTAAAAACTTCATTACATCGTCCTCTAACTAATGCGAAACCGCCAGCATCGGCGGTCTCTTAAATCGAAGCCGCTAGGATAATGAATTTGGCGCCGGTAGTGAACCTTTGCAATCACTTATCATGCCTAGGCAGACTGCCCTATAATGGGGCTAACAAAGTCGTCATCCACAAACCAGCAGAGTAAAACCATCCATGAAAACCTATCTTGTCGGCGGCGCTGTCCGCGACGAACTGCTCGGCTACCCCTTCCACGAACGGGATTGGGTCGTAGTGGGTGCCACAGCCGAGCAAATGCTCGAAAAGGGTTACCAGCAAGTAGGCAAAGACTTCCCGGTTTTTCTCCATCCAAAATCCCACGAAGAGTACGCACTGGCGCGTACAGAGCGTAAATCCGGTAAAGGTTATACCGGCTTTATCTGCCACAGCGCTCCCGATGTAACTCTGGAAGAAGACTTGCTGCGTCGAGACCTGACGATCAACGCTATTGCCAAAGATGAAAACGGTGAGTTAGTCGATCCCTACAACGGTCAGCAGGATATTGAAAACCGTGTTCTACGACATGTATCTGCAGCCTTTGCCGAAGATCCATTACGCATCCTGCGAGTAGCTCGCTTTGCCGCACGTTATTACCACCTCGGCTTTCGCATTGCTGATGAAACACTGGCTCTCATGCAGCAAATGGTCGATGTCGGTGAAGCCGGGCATTTGGTACCAGAGCGTGTCTGGAAGGAAATCCACTCAGCACTCACGACCCAAACGCCCGCTGAGTTTTTCCGCGTGCTCAGAGCTTGTGGCGCACTGAAAGTATTGATCCCCGAACTCGATGCGCTGTTTGGCGTACCACAGCCCAAAGCTCACCACCCGGAAATAGACACCGGCGAGCACATCATGCTGGCGCTGCAAATGGCGGCACAACTGTCAGCCTCTACCACGATGCGTTATGCCACGTTGATGCACGATCTCGGCAAAGCCCTCACCCCAGCAGACCAATGGCCTAAACATTATGGCCATGATGTCCTAGGTGTAAAACCCGTTAATGTCATCGGCGAACGTCTAAAGGTACCCAAGCAGTTTACAGAGTTGGCACGCCTTTCGGCCGCACTCCATATTCGCTGTCATATTTGTCAGGAGATGCGCCCCGTTAAATTGTTGGAATTAATAGAGGCGGCCGATGCCATGCGTCGCCCTGACCGCTTTGAGGAATTGCTGCTGGTCTGCGAGGCAGATATCCGCGGCCGAAAAGGGTTTGAAGAAGCCGCCTACCCACAGGCTCGCTATTTAAAACAGGCATTTGAAGCCTATAAAAGCGTCAACCCAAAACAGTTAGTGGAGCAGGGATTCAAAGGTAAAGTGTTGGGAGAAGAGCTACGAAAACAACGCATCGACAAAATTGCCGAGCAGCTTGGCCGCTGACAATCCGTAACGCGTTTAAGGAATAATCAACTCAAGCGTCTCAGACAACCCGTTCAACGCCGTCATCAAAATATCTTCGCAGTCCTCTTTGCTCAACCCCAAGGTTTCCTTTACATCAACGGACAGCGTATCAAACACTTCTCCGACGGCCTCCGGTTCAGGCACCGTTCCAGCTAGCTGCTTGGCAACGTGGGCAATCGCGGCTTCAATTTTATTTGGTGCTAAACTCGGATCATCCTGATAGAGGATCTGGCTGGCCAAATTTTCCGGCAGCTGCCAGTGCGTTGCCAGGGAAGCACCTAGCTCGGCCGCACTAAAACCGAACAACTCTGTTTCTACCGCATGCAGCGGTTTACTTTGCGCCTCAGCACAATCAATCGCTTTCTGAGCCAGCTCAGGAACATGCTCATACATCACCAGATGACCAACATCCAGCAGCAATCCAGCAACAAACATCCGTTCAGCTTCTGGAAAGCACTTCCACTCCGCAAGAGCTCGCGCCACCAACGCTCGTTCCACGCTGGCCATCCAGAATTTTTCGATATTGACCGTTTCGCTGCACAGCCCCTGAAAAGCATGGGTAATACTGGTTGCCACCACCAGATTATGAATCTGCTTAAAACCGATTATCTGTACTGCACGCGTAATGGTGTCTACTTTATTACAGAGCCCGTAAAAAGCGCTATTAGCAATCGTCAACAGGCGCGTACTGAGACTAGGGTCAGTCATTAACGCATCGCCCAGCTGACGAATTTCAGAATCAGGGTCATCAATGATGTGTTTAACTTTCAGGTAAACATCAGGCAGGCTATAGAGCCTGGATGACTGAGTTACCAGCCGCTCCATCGACACGTCGGTAAGTTGCTGTGCTGCTTCTTCGCTCATGATCAATAAAGTCCTTTACCTACAACGTGGTTTCTATCTTTCGAACCGCAGAGCCGCAGCCCATTGCAAATGGAAACCGGTAAAATCAGTTTAGCAGAAGATTAAAGTTGCGCTTGCCTACAGCCGTCCCGCCCTATAACAACGCTCACGCTATCCATTCAGAAACTAGTTAACGCGATAATCGTCCTGTGTCATCAAATCAACGCCACACTGTAGGTTTTCGACCCAATTCAAAAACTCAGTAACTACTTTTTTACCCTTAAAAGAACGACCATGTTGAGGAACAATCCATTGCACATCCAGTGTTCGAACCATGTTCACCCAGAGTCGGCAGATTTTATTACCATTCATATAACGTTTATGGAAACCTTCCATGAAGGGCATGATTTCTTTTAAGTTTTTGACCGGCTTGTCGTAATCACCCGGGCCAAGGTTTGCCCCCATATCACCAGAAAAAAGGATTTTTGAGATCGGATCGTAAAATTGGAAGTTACCTTCCGAATGCAAAAAATGCGCTGGAATTGCTTTCAGATAATTTCGACCAAGGGGCACATCCATTCCCCGGTCCGGTACCGGAATAATACGCTCGGTGGTTTTACCCGCGCGAGAAAAATGCGGAATAAAACGGCTCCACACCTCAGGGCACACCAGTTTGCAGTTGGTTCCTGTCAACCAGCGATTAATAGAGGCAACAATATCCGGATCCTGATGGGAAGCAAAAATATAGTCGAGGTTTTTGATGCTGATGTATTTGCTGGCAGCCATGTGTAACCGGCTATAGGTCAGATCACCGCCGGGATCAAGTAGTGCCGCATGTCCATCACTGACGACCAGAAATTGATTTGATTGAACCCCCTCATCACCTTTCACCAGATCCGAAAAAGAGACAATGATATGCCCACCCTGATTATAAAGTTCAACCGCCATGTTTTGCTTCCCGAAAAAGACCTGTCATTAAGTAGATCAAGAAACCCATCTTGACCGAAATCAACTAACAGCATAGCAGCCGAAAATCAGCCTGCTCATAAAGTTAAGCTCAACTGACGTAGATCAAATTATGATGACAAACGAGCTTTTTATCGAGGTAAGAACGGAGGAAAAAAGATAGAGCGGAAACGCTTCACTGGGAGCTAAAAGTCACTGACAACCGTCAAATGCTGACCACCCAGTTCAAAATCATTACGGAGCATTTGAAAGGTTGTCGTTGTTCCCGGCAGGCAGGCATCGGGAGCAATTTCCGCCAATGGCAATAACACATGGGCATAGCGGGAAATATCTGAGCGAGGCAGTTCAACGCCATCAAACCGCCCGCGTTTATCGCCGTAAAGCAAGACATCTATATCCAGGCCTTTACCGTCGCTTGGTTCTGCTTCCCGGTTTCGGCCATTACGGTCTTCAATGCACTTTAATTCAGCGACTAACTGCGCCAAAGACAGCTCGGTGTGCAGCTGGACAACACAGTTGTAAAAAGGTGCTCCGTCAAAGCCCACCGCGTCGCTTTCATACATTTGCGAAACAACCAAGTCAGAGTCGAGTTGCTTCAGTGCATTCAGCCCGGCACGCATTGAGCGTTGGCGGTCAACATTGGTACCTAGCCCAAGAAAAACTTTGGTCACTATTTATTGCCGCGCTCAATAATGACACCCACATCATCAGCCGCTTTCACGGCACCCGGCTTAGACACCTTAAAACGTATCCAGGGAATATTGAACCGCTCCATCACCAGCGCCGCACCCTGCTCGGCCATCGTTTCGATCAATTGAAACGCACTGCCTTCCACAAACTCAATCAGGCAATTGGAAATCGCTTCATAATCCAGCGTGTATTGCAGGTCTTCCGTTTCGGACGCTTTTTTAATGTCGCAACCCATATCAAGATCAAGGCTGACGGTTTGTTTGATTTCTCGCTCCCAATCATAAATACCAATAATGGTGTCGATTTTCAGTCCGCGAATGTAAGTAATATCCATAGAAATCTTTCTCGAAATTTTAAAATTAGATGGCGGGTAATTGCTCCATCGGCCAACGCGGCGTACAAATAATTTCCAGCCCTTCGCGCTGCCCGGCCAGCAATCGCTGACAGCCCGCAAAGGCAATCATCGCGCCATTATCAGTACAAAACTCAGGGCGAGCGTAATGCAAATTACCGCCACCTTCTTTTTTCAGCATCGCCTCCAGGCCTTTACGCAACTGCTGGTTCGCGCTCACGCCTCCGGCAATGACTAAATTTTTATGGCCGGTTTCCTTTAATGCCCGTTTGCATTTAATGGTCAGCGTATCAACCACCGCCTCTTCAAAGGCTAATGCAATGTCGGCTTTATCCTGCTCAAGCAGCTCATCATGCTCGTCAGTACAATCAGCAATCGTATTACGGGTAAAGGTTTTCAAACCACTGAAACTGAAATCCAGTCCAGGGCGGTTGACCATCGGCCGCGGAAATTTAAAGCGGCCCCTACGACCTTGATTCGCAAGTTTGGCTATCGCCGGTCCCCCGGGATAACTCAACCCCATCATCTTAGCGGCTTTATCAAAAGCTTCACCCGCCGCATCATCTACGGATTCGCCCAACAGCCGGTACTGCCCGATACCCTTAACCTCCACCAACTGGGTGTGCCCACCGGAAACCAGTAACGCGACAAAGGGGAATTCCGGCGGGTGCTCCTCCAGCATTGGCGCTAATAAGTGCCCCTCCATATGATGGACACCTAAGGCAGGGATATCCCATACCATCGCCATCGATTTAGCCACTGAAGAGCCGACCATCAATGCACCAATCAATCCCGGACCAGCGGTATAGGCAATGGCATCAATATCCGCTATCTCGGTATTGGACTCCGACATAACCTCCTTTATAAGGGGAAGTAGTCGGTGAGCATGATCACGCGACGCCAATTCCGGCACGACGCCACCATACTCGGCATGCAAATCAATCTGGCTATATAAGGCATCAGCGAGCAAACCCTTCTCGCTATCATAGATAGCCACACCGGTTTCATCACAGGATGTTTCAATACCCAGTATTCTCATTACTCAATCCGAAATTGTTTCACTAGCAGTTTAATTAAACCTTATAAACAGGCGCTTTATACCACATCAGACAATACCAATGCTTGTAAAAACAGTTCGTTAGGGTATTGTTGCACCCCAACAAGGAATTTTACGGCTAATGCGTGCTATTAGACTTTACAATCTCCTGCTCCGAGATTAGAATGCGCGCCCTTGCGTATATTAACGTGTGGAACCGTCTTTAGCGGGCCACGGAAACTAGATTTTAATTCGGCAATACAGGTAACTTTAATGCCTCAAGTAAAACTGAAAGAAAACGAACCATTTGACGTAGCACTGCGTCGCTTCAAACGTTCTTGCGAAAAAGCTGGCATCCTGGCAGATGTTCGTAAACGTGAATTCTACGAAAAACCAACCTGGGTTCGTAAGCGTAAAGCTGCTGCCGCTGTTAAGCGTCACCAGAAGAAAGTTTCTCGCGAAACTCGTCGCATGGAGCGTCTGTACTAATAGCAGACCCCCGTTTGACCAATCGTGGTCAAACATTATAAAACGGCAAGCTGCCAAGGTAGTAAGTAGAGCTAATGTCTGAGCTAAAAAGTCAGATCACTGACGCCATGAAAGCGGCAATGCGCGCCAAGGAAAAAGAACGCCTTGGCACCATTCGTATGATTCTGGCCGAGTTGAAACGCATCGAAGTAGACGAGCGAATAGAGCTCGACGATGCGCGCATCCTCACCATTCTCGACAAAATGCTCAAGCAACGCCGTGACTCTGTTAGTCAGTTCGAGGCCGCCGGCCGACAGGAGCTGGCTGACGTCGAGAAAGCTGAAATCTCTGTTATTCAAGATTTTCTACCCACCGCCCTCAGCGAAGAGGAAATCGGCCAGTTAGTTGATGACGCGATTGCCAGCACGGGCGCCGAAGGCATGAAGGACATGGGCAAGGTCATGGGCCTGCTTAAACCTCAAATGCAGGGCCGCGCCAACATGGGTGAAGTCAGCAAGCTAATCAAAGCTCGCCTCGCTTAATTTCTCCGGTACGCCCCACAACGATTGCCATAGCCTGACTCTGGCACGATAATAGCGCGTCATGGCCGGACTCATCCCTCAGCAGTTTATTGACGATCTTCTGGATCGAACCGATATCGTCGAAGTCATCGACGGCCGTGTTGCGCTGCGTAAAAGCGGCCAAAACTATTCTGGTTTATGCCCGTTCCATAACGAGAAAACCCCCTCCTTCACCGTCAGCCAGAGCAAACAGTTTTATCACTGTTTTGGTTGTGGCGCCCACGGCAACGCCATCGGCTTCCTAATGGAGTTCGACCGTATGGAATTTCCACAGGCAGTTGAACATTTGGCCCGCCAAGCCGGTGTGGAAGTCCCGGTGGAAAGGAGCGCTAACCCGGAGAAAAAGAAAAAACAGGACAGCCTTTACGACCAACTGCAAAAGGCACAGGACTTTTTCAGCCAACAACTACGCCAACATCCCAGCAAAGAACGCGCAATCAACTACCTCAAAGGACGCCAACTGACCGGCGAAACCGCCAAAGCCTTTGCAATTGGTTATGCGCCGCCGGGCTGGGAAAACCTGCGCGAAACACTTTCCAAGTCGGAGAAAGACGAACAGCAGCTTATCGAAGCAGGTCTGCTAATCAAACGCGAAGACCGGGACGGATGCTATGACCGCTTTCGTGACCGGATCATATTCCCTATTCGCGACAACCGCGGACGCACCATCGCCTTTGGTGGTCGGGTACTGGGTGACGACAAGCCCAAGTATTTAAACTCTCCGGAATCCCCGGTTTTTCATAAGGGCAACGAGCTTTACGGCCTTTACGAAGCGCGCCAGGCCAGCAATCGCCTGAGTCGCTTTTTAATCGTCGAAGGCTACATGGACGTGGTTGCGCTTGCGCAACACGGTATTCATTACACCGTCGCCACACTTGGCACCTCCGCCAGCGAAGCACACCTCAATAAACTTTTCCGCATGGTGCCAGAGGTCATTTTCTGCTTTGATGGCGATAACGCTGGGCGTAAAGCGGCGGCCCGCGCACTCGATACCGCCCTCCCCATCCTTGAGGATGGCCGCCAAGTTCGCTTTCTATTCTTACCCGAAGGCGAAGATCCCGACAGCCTGGTACATCAGGAGGGCAAAGACGCCTTTGAGCAACGCCTCAATCAGGCCATGACCCTGCCCGACTACCTATTTGCCGCCGTCAGCGATGGACTGAACCTGGATAACCTTGACGACAAAGCACGCATGAGCAAATTAGCCCTGGAAAAAATGCAGCCCATGCCACGCGGTATGCTCTACGAGCTAATGATCCAACAGCTGGCGCAGATGACCGGACTGTCAACGGACAATCTCAAGGAAACGGCCGCCAAAGGCGATGGTGCGTCCGCCTCTACGAGCTAATGATCCAACAGCTGGCGCAGATGACCGGACTGTCAACGGACAATCTCAAGGAAACGGCCGCCAACATCACACCGAAAAAGACGGCCACCAACCCCTCGCCGGCTTACGGTAGCAATGAACCCGCCCAGAGTAACACCACCCCCAGCTCAACCGACGGCTACGAGGACATGCCAGACTTCCATGCCGACTACAACGGTGATTTTGAAGCGAGTTACAACACACCGCACGCCAGCCAAACCTCAACTCCTCCCCGCCCACGCAGCCGTGTCACCGAACCCGCCGAAAAAGCGGCGGCGCTTCTGCTGCACCACCCCGAGCTCGCCAACACCGTTAGTGATATTGAAGTATTACGCCATATTGATAGCCCCGGCATGGAGCAACTCATTGAAATACTGGAGCTTTTGAAAAGCCAGCCTCAATTGAACACCGCTGATATTCTCGCTCACTGGATGGGCGCTCACGGCATGGAAGCAGCCGAAACGCTGAAATCCTTAGCGGAGCGCGAACAGCTAGTCACGCCAGACAACATTGAAAACTATTTTCAAAGCAGTCTGTTATTACTTCAAAAGCACCATGTGGAGCAGCAGAGAGATCAGCTTTATGCGCAAGCAGCGCACACCCCGCTGACCAGTGACGAAATGCAACGACTCAAAGCCCTAACAGAAGCTGCAAGAAAGCTGCCAAAATAAAGCAAAAAATACCTGCCTTATGTGCTTGAAACGGCAGGTTTTGCCACTATATTTAACTAGAATCTAACGCGCATAAAACGTATAATTTGCGCCCTTTTTTGTCGATTTACTAACAGGTCCTCTATGTCAGATACTTCGGAGCAACAACGATCCCGATTAAAAGAACTTATTGCGCGAGGCAAAGAGCAGGGGTATTTAACCTACGCTGAAGTAAACGACCACTTGCCGCAGGATATTTCTGATCCTGATCAAGTCGAAGACATCATTCGCATGATCAACGATATGGGTATCACCGTAGATGAAGTGGCGCCCGATCAAGACACACTGCAACTCAACGAAAATACCGACGACGATGCCGTTGAAGAGGCCGCCGCAGCGTTGGCTGCAGTTGAAACAGAAGTAGGTCGCACTACAGATCCCGTTCGTATGTACATGCGCGAAATGGGCTCCGTTGAACTGCTGACTCGTGAAGGTGAAATTGTTATCGCCAAGCGTATTGAGGAAGGCATTCGCGAAGTCATGTGCGCACTCGCCAGCTTTCCTGGTGCAGTGGATGTTATTCTCGAAGCCTACGCTCAAACCATTGAAGAAGAAGGCCGCATCAGCGACATTCTTAGCGGCTTCCTCGAAGATGAAGTCGAAGAACCCGTCATCCAAGGCCAACAGGCTCCCCAGCCTGTTGAAGAAACTGACGTCCCGGTTGATGAAGCTGACAGTGATGACAGCGACGATGACGACGAAGATGAGGTAGAGCGCGGCCCGGATCCCGTTGAAACGGCTGAGCGCATGAGCGCACTGAAAAAACAATTTGAAATCGTCAACAAAGCCATCGAAAAACATGGCCGCGGCAGCAAGCAGGTTCTCGAAGCACAGGAAGAGCTGGGCGAAATTTTCTGTCCAATCAAACTGACACCTCGCTATTTTGACCGCTTGGTTCAAAATGTTCGCGAAACATTAGAGTTCATTCGCGCCCAGGAACGCCTGATTCTACACACCTGCACACGTACTGTAAGAATGCCACGCAAGGCATTTATCAAAGAGTTCATGGGTAGTGAAACCGACCCGGCATGGCTAGATCGAGCAATTGAAGGCGGCCACGACTACTCGGAAGGTTTAGCTGAGCACCGCGAAGACATCGTGAGAGCCCAGCGCAAATTAAAAGCTACCGAAGAGTCTATCGACGCCCCTATCCATGAGATTAAAGAAATCAATCGCCATATGTCGATTGGTGAAGCGAAAGCGCGTCGCGCCAAAAAAGAAATGGTTGAAGCCAACCTGCGTCTGGTTATTTCTATTGCCAAAAAATACACCAACCGCGGATTGCAATTCCTGGATCTAATTCAGGAAGGCAACATTGGCCTGATGAAAGCCGTAGACAAATTTGAGTACCGTCGTGGTTATAAATTCTCGACCTACGCCACCTGGTGGATTCGTCAGGCAATTACCCGCTCGATTGCTGACCAGGCACGCACGATCCGTATTCCGGTACACATGATTGAGACCATTAACAAACTCAATCGCGTCTCACGCCAAATGCTTCAGGAAATGGGCCGCGAGCCAACCCCTGAAGAGCTGGGTGAGCGTATGGATATGCCAGAGGATAAGGTTCGCAAAGTGCTGAAAATTGCCAAAGAACCGATTTCCATGGAAACCCCTATCGGTGACGATGAAGACTCGCACCTAGGTGACTTCATCGAAGACGTCAACATTGACTCGCCAATCGACTCAGCGACGGCTGAAGGCCTCAGTGAAGCAACGCGTGGCGTTCTTTCAGGCCTAACCGCACGCGAGGCGAAGGTACTGCGCATGCGTTTCGGTATCGATATGAACACCGACCACACGCTTGAGGAAGTCGGCAAGCAGTTCGACGTTACTCGTGAGCGTATCCGCCAGATCGAAGCCAAGGCACTGCGTAAACTGCGTCACCCAAGCCGTTCCGATCACCTACGCGGTTTTCTCGACGAATAATCTAGCCTCTAGCAATGCAGCGCACTATAATGCGCTGCATTCTTGTTCACCGTTTCATGCATACGCTGCTATTTAAAGCGTGTACAAGATGAAGCAGCAACAGTAGTTAGTTGCAGCTCAAGGGCCTTTAGCTCAGTTGGTTAGAGCATCCGACTCATAATCGGCAGGTCCCCAGTTCGAGTCTGGGAAGGCCCACCATTTCTTTTTGTTAGTCCTAGCAATATTCAAGTCGCCTCAATTTAGGCAACTCTGCCCTATTATTAATCCGCATTACACAAAACGTGCCTTTAGCGGAATGGAATATTTCGCTTTTGGGTTCATGATCAGTTAGGCAAAAGAAGTACAGTCGAAACTCGGTATTGGTAGTTTTGGCTACATGGCTTCAGGCCGTATCACAACTTTATTTGCAGCAATACACTCAAAAGCGCCAGATCGTCGAGTTCTTCATGTAGCGCTCAATCTCCTTAGAGGCTTAACCAGCCCTAAAAACTAAAACCCTAAGGCCCTAACTACCAAGTCCCAGGTTTTTAATATGCCGCTGCACCCCTCCAACAGAGTAGCAAATAACTTTATTGTACTCCCAACCTGAAGATAAGTTCCTGACAGAAGCCATATATACGGGCATTATCCATAAAGAAAAATG
The DNA here is from genome assembly GCA_001593685.1 of Gammaproteobacteria bacterium F7. Taxonomy (GTDB): domain Bacteria; phylum Pseudomonadota; class Gammaproteobacteria; order Pseudomonadales; family IMCC2047; genus IMCC2047. The sequence goes on along the minus strand of LUKI01000033.1, from coordinate 16,417 downwards.
CCGCAAACAATAACCATACATGAATAACCATCCAGAACAAAACAGGGTGTTTTTGACGCTCCAGCAATTCAAGAATATAGGTCTGCCCTGAGTGAACTCCCAATATCGCCCATATAAGCATTAACCCTCCCCAAATAATGCCTGTATTGAGCCAAAGCTCAATGAATATCAAAACTAAACCCACGAGAGTTTTCCAAGCTATAGGGGCTCTTTTTCTCGGTGAGGCATGCTGCCCTTTCACACTTGAATTACCACTAAGGGTTGATGCCGCGCTTTTTACTTTAACGCTACCAAATGTTGTCACCATAAAGTTCTCCTTAGTAATAAATCATGTTGATAATTTGTTGTGTATCTGAGTCTGCACCAAAAGCAGCTTGATGGAATTTAGCAGGTGCATTTTTGCCTGTATTGTTTGAATAAGCATAACCTTCGATGAGGGTCATGGTTTGATCAAACCGCTGATTATTATTTTCATCATGAAATAGCACTATTGCGTATTCAGCTGGTGGTATATTGCTGAAACACAGCTCACCGTTAAAGCTTTTGGTAAGCATCGTAATGGAGCTAACAGCTTGCCCATAACGATTATTATTAAAGGCTTCCTCCTTATCATAAAGCTGAGCGATAATTTTACCATGAGTATTACGAACACCTTTGATTTGGGCTTTTATCGTAATGAGGGCTTTTTTTTCACTACCTTGAGAGTCTTCCCGACTCTTAACTACATTTCCTGTTTCTGGAAAATCACTAGTTTTAGATGCTATAGAATCATTTGAGCTCTGATATGTATAAACAGTAACCAACCCTAGAGTCATAATCCCACAGATCAGCAAGGCGTAAATTATGGCGCGCATCATCTCTACCCTCTGATTAACTATTTAAATATGCTAGCAGCATCAGTTTCCCGAAAACTGCATACAGGAGCGTTAAATAAATGCTTGGCTAAATACTGGTGAAAATCCACCACTATTCGCTCTATTTCCAGCAAACTACCGCCTTGATGATGTCGAGACCCCATACCGCTCTGAACCAGCTCACAGATATCCTTATCTTCCTGTAGAAAGGCCGTAACAAACGCTTCAGTGCCTTTACCGTCTTTTGCCGGACCATGCTCTGACATCCCTCCTCCATGCACGATGCAGTGCTCTGGGCCATCAGGAGTAATGGCGATCCAATCAAAAGATTCATATGTTAAAACGCCGATAAAACCTGGAGGCAAATAGATCAACATGTAATGGTTAAGCGGTTCAGGCGTATTGCCGTTGAACAGCTTAGATAACGTGCTTCGTTTCTCAATAATCTCACCACCGGTCAAGCTCCAATTAGCGTCACCCGCTATATAGTAGGATTTCTTACTGGGTGTATTCACTTCCAAGGTATCCCGATGCACCATGAACAAGTGATAGCTCTCTATGCCATTTTCGACTGCAAGTTTCCAGTTACAGCCCCAACGCTCAGTTACTCCCGCGTATGCCTCAGTAAAGCGGCCCAATTTGTAGTGCTGTAGATAAGGGTTAATCTGATTCAGACTTTCCAGAAGCTCACAAGGAGTGTCCGATAGATTTATAAACAGCAGCCCCATCCATTCCTGCAGTGCGTATTTTGGTAATTCGTGGCGCTGCTTATCTACGCATTTAGCCGTATCAAAAGGTACCCCTTTTAACTCGCCATTATCGACATAAGTCCAAGCATGGTAGGGGCACACAATGTTTTTGCCAATATGTCCGAACCCAGCGGCTAAAAGAGGCGTTCCACGGTGGCTGCAGTTATTGGACATGGCACGAATATGCCCATCTTTACCATGCACCACTACAATGGATTCACCAGCCTGAGTAAAGGCAAAGTAGCTTCCCACCTCTTTTAACGCCCCCGTGGCGCATACAAATACCCATTGCTGGTGAAAAATCCTATCAGTTTCCAGCTCCGCTACGTGAGCATCTTTATAGACAGAAAACGGAAGACTATAAGCTTTGCCCATGGGTTGCTTTGCTGCATCTTCATAGAGCTTAATAAGGCCAGTCATTTTTAACCTCTTATAAATTATGGAACTCTGGTGTATCATAAAACAACTAAAGATATGAAACAATACTGTCTCAAAAAGGCTTGATATGACCGACCGCCGTATACAAAAATCCAATCGCGCTTTATTGGATGCCAGTTTTCAGGTGTTACTAAAAAATCCACACGCCTCACTCAGCGAGGTGGCAAAGCAGGCGGAGGTTGGACGAGCAACTCTCTATAGGCACTTCCCGACCCGCGAGAATCTGATCAAAGCTATCGCCATTGAATCCTTGCAACTAATTAAAAACTCAATGACACCGATAGTTACAAGTGACTTACAGGGCAAGGCCGCGATACACAGAATGGTAAAAGTTCTATTACCAATAGCTGATCGGTTTCATTTCCTCCAAATGATTTGGACATTGGTGGAGTTTGATCAACAGGTATGGCGTTTATATGAAGAACAGATGGCCACAATCAAATGCTGGATTCTTCAGGGGCAAAGACAAGGCGTACTAAACCCTGACCTGGCAGCTGACTGGATAGTTTCTGTATTGGACAGTATGCTTTACAGTGCTTCCTGGATTATTGCAAATAACATGATGGAAACAACTCAGATTGAACAGCAGCTGTTACAAACATTATTTGAAGGAATTCAATCCAACGAAGCGTAACCCAGCAGCCCCTGTAGTCAGATGAGCGTTATAAAAAGAGCGAGTCAATCGCAGTTATTGGCGAAAAACGGCCATGATGTGATGAGGTCGGGACTAATACATATGAGGCTCATCCAGCTTGCAAGGCTCGGTTTTCGTTCAGCGATCCGCGTATAGCTGTCCATGTAGCTCATAACCGAATAGCAATTTGAAAGTCGTTCCTGAACTCAAGAAATTCGGCCATGGCTCGGTCAGTTTTTACCCGACTCCCGCACCTCAAAAACGCCTTAGGCTCCTTCCATTACAACAACCAAAACCGACTGTGCGTTGTCCTCATAATCGGCAGGTCCCCAGCTCGAGTCTGGGAAGGCCCACCATTTCTTCTTGCTAGTTTCTAGCAATATTCAAACTCTCAAAAGCTCAGGGAAAGGCTGCTAACGGCACCTGATTGATTACCATCGCTACCAAGGCCAATAATGCCACCCAGCTTCAAGGAAACGGACTCACCCAACACAAAAATCAGCTCCGGCATAAAGGCTAAGTCGTTATAGCCACTAAAGTTACCCAAATAAGTAACTTCTATTATTGGCTGCGCATGCTCACCCCACGCATCGAAAATAACAGCAGTTCTGATATCGGCCCAAGTCCAGCTATCCTTGTTTTCAGGGTTTAGGTCGTCGGCATCATGGTAATAACGAATACCAGCATTCACCAACAATTTAGCCTTACCATCATAGATATAAGAGTCCGCTTTTGCGCCAATAAGAAGCACCCTGCCCGTATGGTTAAATTTATCTCCATGCGTGGTTTCCAGCTCTTTGGTTCTGAAACCACCACCAATGGTGTAAGCAAGATTGTAATCCGACTTATTCGCAAATCGTACTTGATGCTCATATTGCAAGGTCGCGTAATCGAAGACCCCACCATCCCCCTCAATATCGATAGTTTTCCCTGTAAAAAATAGCCCCGGCTTGGTTAGGCGAGCATCCCCATCCGTATAGAATGGTAGAAAAAACCTGATTTGCTTATCATCTTCGAAGGGGACGGTTATACCCAGCGCGGCGGTCCGGCCATCAAAATTATCGGCCTCATCTAGCTCGACATCGGAAAAGCTAGTTGCAGATAAATCCAGACTTGTTTCAGATTGAGTTTGGGCAAAATGGGTAAGGATTGGCTGAAGGGTTGAATTTTCAGCTGCAGCAGACAGGGAATAAGAAAGAAGAGCAGCTGTGAAAGCTATTTTTGAAAAACCTGTATGGTCTGACATAGTAAAGACCTCACAAATATTATTTTTTTAGTAGCTCATTTGAGAAGCCGCCAACAGTTATTAGCATCAACATGTCTTAGCGGCTGTCATCTTACGTCCCATTCTACCAAAAATTCCAAATCCCTTCTTTAACCTAACAATTAACTCAATAAGCAACTGAAACAGCATTCCGAAACCAAGACGCTCGGCGATGGTGCTGTCGGACTTCGCCTCTACCCCCTGAATCGCCATGGTTCTTTTACACCTAAAACTATCAGTAATAAAACGGCCATTTAATGGCTAGGCTATCTACTCCGTTTTTGATTCATTACAAAGCCTAGTCTCGATATACTTGCGGTTTTGATGGAGCAAAAATAATTGGACCCCCAAAGCCTTTCCTTAACTGAACTGCTGTCGATTTCTAGTACCTCATTCATCCTGATATTTTTAGCCGAATTTGGCGATAAAAGTCAGTTAGTCTGCATGACCTTGGCCGCCAAGCATCGTCCATGGCCTGTGCTTCTGGGGGCTTCAGCGGCTTTTATCCTGCTTAACCTATTGGCAGTAGTATTTGGGGCAGCGGTCGCGTCTTGGATTCCTGATTTTTGGCTTGCACTGATCGTGGCAGGGTTATTTGGTTTTTTTGGTATTCAATCATTACTGAATAAGGATGAGAGTCTTGACGAAGATGCCACTCAGGCTCGTGCCAGTCACAGTTTATTTGTCACCTCCTTTTTAATGATCTTTGCCGCCGAGTTCGGAGATAAAACTCAGCTTGCCGTTGCGGGCTTAGCTTCAACTTATCAAGGGTTACCCGTTTGGATTGGCGCAACAATAGCGCTTCTGGCGACCACCGCGCTTGGAATTATTGTCGGACAACGACTATTAAAGCGACTGCCACTAAGACTAATCCATAAGTTTAGTGGTGTGCTATTCCTGCTACTGGCATTGGCGGCTCTGTACCACGCATTCATCTAGCCGGAATAACCCAAACCTGCTGGAGGCTCTCTTCTATGTTTTGAGCTCCCGAGCTGTTTAGGCCCTTTAAGCTTATCCTCTTAGCGTGCAACAATATTAGAAACAACTAAGCTGAAAGCATTTCCCCTCAGGGTTCGGAGACAAGGCTAATGGGTGTATTCGAGCGCTACCTGTCATTATGGGTGGCTCTTTGTATAGTCGCAGGTGTATTGCTAGGAAATTGGCTGCCAAGCTTCTTTGAAGTTATCGCCACGATCGAGCTCGCTCACGTCAACCTCGTTATAGCGCTTTTTATCTGGGTAATGATCTACCCAATGATGGTACAAATTGATTTTTCGGCCATTAAAAACGTCGGCAAAACGCCAAAAGGCTTAATACTGACGTTAACTGTTAATTGGCTAATTAAGCCTTTCACCATGGCTGCGCTTGGCTGGCTGTTCTTTAAGGTACTATTTGTCGAATGGGTAGATCCAGAATCAGCCAGTGAGTATATCGCTGGCATGATTCTATTAGGGGTTGCTCCCTGTACTGCAATGGTATTTGTCTGGAGTCAGCTCACAAAAGGCGATCCAAACTACACCTTGGTACAGGTGTCCATTAACGATCTCATCATGATATTTGCTTTTGCCCCTGTAGCTGCTTTTTTACTGGGTGTCAGTGATATCAAAGTGCCCTGGGAAACCTTGCTTCTTTCTGTGGTGTTGTATGTGGTTTTACCGTTGATGGCAGGCATTTTTACACGACATAAACTGGAGTCTTCAGGCGGAATAGAAAGGCTGCAAAATTTCCTTCTCAACATTAAGCCTTGGTCAATATTAGGTTTGTTATCAACGGTAGTGTTGTTATTTGGCTTCCAGGCACAGGTAATCATTGATCAACCACAAACCATTGGCTTAATCGCCGTTCCACTACTACTCCAAACTTACGGCATTTTTGCGATTGCTTACGTGGCCGCTCGCACATTAAAACTACCTTATAATGTTGCCGCTCCGGCTTGCTTAATTGGCACCTCAAACTTTTTTGAGCTAGCCGTGGCTGTAGCGATATCACTGTTTGGTCTTCATTCGGGGGCTGCCTTGGCAACCGTCGTTGGCGTGTTGGTCGAAGTTCCTGTCATGCTATCGTTAGTCTATATCGCCAATAAAACCCAACATTTATTCAGGCATTGACTAGAAGCCAGCTTAACCTTCGCAATTTAATACCCCATTTCATCTACCTGTCATACAGCAGTGACAGAATTCAGTCAGCCATCTCATGAGGTTGACGCAATGCAAACTTTCTACCCAAGCCTACCGCTAAAAGCCCAGCTCATTCCCAGCCGCCTTAGCCTATCGACGATTGTACTCGCTAGCGCAACGCTCATCACACTTGCTATCTCGGCCACCGTCGCACTATGGCACACTTTTTATGCTGACAAACCCGCAGGCTTATTAGCCTCTTATCAGCTGGTTGGCGAGCCCATAATCATTAGTGGATTAGAAGATAACGCATCTGGGCTTACCTACAGTCCAGCCAGCAACAGCCTGTTTATGGTGGTGAATAACCCTGAAAAAGTTATCGAGCTAAGCCTTGATGGCAACGTGCTAAGAACAATCACCTTGACCGGTTTTGAAGATACCGAGGGTATCGCCCATGTTGAGGGCGATAAGTTCATCATCCTTGAAGAGCGACGCTCGGCTGTCAATTTCGTCACCATCAACAGCAACACCCGCAACATTAACAAGTCCGAAACCAGCAACTTTGCTTTAAATATTTTCACCAATAGTGAAAAAAACCTCCGCCTGGAGGGAGTCAGCATTGATCATGCAACCGGTGACATTTACCTCGTTAAAGAAAAGTCCCCCCGTGCACTCTATAAAATTTCTGGATTACTCAATAACGCCACCGACGTAAACATCTCAATTCCATGGGATATAGAAGCCGTAAACTCGAGCATAAGCGATTTAAGCGGCGTTTTTTTCGAGCCCAATTCACGCCGCTTGCTGGTACTTAGCCACGAGTCCTTTAGCCTTTCTGAATTCGGCCTGGCTGGTCAACATTTCTCCAGAATGAAGCTAAAACGCTCAAATCACGCACTGCTTGATAGCATCCCGCAAGCAGAAGGGGTTACTCTTGCCGCCGACGGTTCTTTATACATTGTCAGCGAACCCAACCTGCTATATCGATTCAAAAACAAAGCGTCAAAAACGCCAGGCGAAGTTGCACTTCATAACACCTCACAGGCCTCCCAAATATAAATCAACTCACCTTTCGCTCCTCTCGCTAGCCGCTCACATACGGCCCTTAATCGACAAATACCTCAAGCGAATAGCCCCCTCCTGCACGATTCAGCAGTCAAAGTTCATGTATTTTTTGTCCATTAAATGCTATTTATTAAACTTGATAACGAACAATCTGTAGGCAAAATACTCTATAAAGCCCGTTAAAGCAGAATATCTGCTGGCCAGAATTCATTATTTATCATAAAAGGGCCACACAAAAGGGAACATCTAATGGCACAGAAAGCGTCACTTCGCACTCCAAGAAAGTTCAACGTCAAATCACTGGTGCTCACCGCTGGGTTATTGATTTGCAGCCCAAGCTGGGGCGGCAGTCTGCCCGAGGCACAACAAAGCTTCGATAAGGCCGAATATGCAACCGCGGTTATCCAGCTGAAAAATTTATTACAGGAAAACCCCAGCAATAGTGAAGCCCGCTTACTACTAGGGCTCACCTACTTAAAACAAATGTCCGTGAACGCCGCTATTAAAGAGCTTGAAAAAGCACGGGAACTTGGCATTCCCGCAGAACAGTGGGCCGTTCCACTAGCACGCAGCTACTTCTTGAGTAACGATCCTGACAGCACCATCGCCCTACTTGATCAACAGCAATCCCTGGCAGCAGCGCAACAGGCGCAATTACTCGCGACCGTCGGCCACGCTCAACTATCTAAAAACCTTATCATCGATGGCAAGGAAACCTTTCAACAGGCTATCGCAATCCAAGACAACGCATACGCGAATGTAGGCCTGGCACGCATTGCCATGTTTGAGAAAGCATACGAAACAGCCGCCCCACTGCTTGAAAACGCCTTAAAACTTGAGCCTGACAACTTTGACGCCTTGATCACTCAAAGCCAACTCTACGTTGCCCAACAGCAGCCACAAGCGGCCATTAAACCTCTCGATCACGCGCTGTCGCTTGACCCGTTTTTACAGAGCGCCCGCGTAATGCGCAGCGAACTTTATGTGCGTACCAATCAATTAGAAAAAGCCCGTAAAGACGCCAACATCCTGCTAGAACAAAATCCAAATAATGGCTTGGCGCACTTTATACTCGCTCGCTTGCTGCTCAGTGAAGGGAAGTACAAAGCGGCACAAACGGCTAGCGAAAAAGCCCTACGCGCCATTCCAGAACACCTGATGACACACTTTATTCTTGGTGCCAGCCATTACGCACAGGGAAATTTCGAACAGGCCCAGTTTTACCTGGAAAAATTTGTTGCCGCCCAACCCAGCCACCTGATTGCTAATCGCCTGATGGGCGCCGTTTACCTGCAGCTCAAAGACGCCAACAGCGCCGTTCAATTGCTTGACGGCTTTGTGCAGCGCACCAATACAAAAGACGCCCAGTTACTGAATTTACTGGGACGCGCTTACCTGCAGGCCGGTGACTATAATCGTGGCACAGAAATGCTAAACCTGGCACTGGAAATAGACCCCGCAATTGAAAACACACGCACTCAGCTAGCAATTGGTCAAATTGCCAGCGGCGACATCAACAGCGCTATCAGCGAGCTTGAAAACGCCGTCACACGGCCAGACGCAACAGAACAAACCAACATCATGCTGATTCTTTCATACCTCAATCAGCAGCAGTACGACAACGCCTTTGCCGCTATCGATAAAGCCATCGCGCAATACCCAAAAAGTCCAGCCTTCCTTAACCTCAAAGCCATCGCTTACGAAAACCAGCAAAATACCGAGGCGGCTCGAGAGGCTTATCAACAGGCTCTGGCCATTGATGACCAGTTCATTCCCGCGTTACTGGCATTGGCAAAACTTGAAGCAAGAAATGAGCAGTTTGATGCCGCAAAAGCGCACATTAATAACGCACTTAAAATTAACAAAAACCACCTGCAAAGCCACCTGTTGATGGCTCAGATCGCAGGCGTGAACAACAATCCAAAAGCGCTGGTTAGTTCGCTGGAAAAAGCCCGCGACGGCAACCCAACCGCCTACCAACCGGTTAGCCTGCTGGTTAATTATTACCTGCAAACAAATGATTTAGTGAAAGCCCGCCGAGAGGCATCGCGGTTTTATACCGCTCAGGGCCGCAATGCTGGCAGCCTGTCATTGATGGCCAGAGTTAGCCTTGCGGCCAATGAAACCGATAAGGCCCGCTCTTATCTAATGGAAATTATCGACAGCAATGAGCAGGACATTAACCATCGTTTACAGTTAGCTCAATTAGAAATTAATCAAAAACAATACGACGATGCGCTAACACTTATCGACGAAGTGCTAACGCTGAGACCAAAACACGCCTCAGCACTTTCTGCGCGTGTAACCAACCTGATTGCTCAACAGCGTTTTAAGGACGCACAACAGGCGCTTGAGACTTTTGGACAGCATTACCCCAACAGTTTCTTAAATCACCGCCTGCGGGGCGACCTGCTCGTTGCTCAGCAAAAAACCAACGCTGCGATTGACGCTTATCAGCAAGGCTTTGATCAGACGAAAACGCCTTATCTGGCAAGCCAATTGGCCGGACTTTATCAACAAATAAACAAAACAGACCTTGCGATAGCAACCCTTGAAACCTATCTTGAGGGCGCGCCCCATGACCTGCAGCGACGCATGTCACTTGCCGCGCTTTACCAGCAAGCAAAAAATAATCAGCGTGCAATCAAGCAATATGAAATCGTTACCAGCAACGAAAAAAATATAGCCGCACTCAACAATCTAGCCTGGCTGTACTGGCTCGAGAAGTCTGACAAGGCCCTGAATACCGCCCAGCAAGCTCACCAGCTCGCACCTAATATCGCAGCCGTCATTGATACCTATGGCTGGATCATGTTGCACATGGGCGATCAGGACGAGGCGTTACAACTGCTTCGAAAAGCCGCATCGAAAAGCCCATCGAATCCGGATATTCGTTATCACCTCGCCAAAGCACTGGCAATGAACGGTGATAAGGCTCAAGCGAAGCAAGAAGTTGATCGACTGCTACGTGACTATGCCGGGTTTGAAGAGGAAGCCGCGGCTAAAACGCTGGCCGCAGAACTCTGAAAACTGTCTCAATTATCAGGCATAAAAAAAGCTGCATTTGCAGCTTTTTTTATGCCTCGCGATGAAAGCCGTGCTACTGAGAAGCCACTCGCATCACCTGTTGTGCGCAGTAAAGTGTCAGGAACAAACAGGGCCATTCACCTACCAACACATAGATAACCATTTGCTTGCGCTGCGGGTCTAGCTGTGAAAACTTCTGGCCGCCTCGCAGGTAATCCTGAACACGATGCAGCAGAATAAAACCTGCCAGTCCAGAAATACCAATAATCAGTGTAAAAACAAAACCAAAACTCATAGATCAAACTCCAGCATGCAATTTAGGCATCAATCTTAGACGCCCCACCTGCACAGAGCAACAGCTTTTATAGCCGTCACTGATTAAACAATACTGACATAGCCCATAAGCCCGGTCTTCATATGCTCAACAACATGGCAGTGGAACATCCAGCGCCCTGGGTTATCGGCCACAAACCCAATCTTCACCTTTTCGTTACGTGCCATCAGCACGGTATCCGTATGATAGGGTGTTATTTCACGTTTGTTGGACGACAGCACCGTAAAGGTAATCCCGTGCATATGAATCGGGTGATGGTGAGGCGTCGCATTGTACATTTCCACCACATAGCTCTTACCCAGCTCTAACGTGGCTAACGGTGCCGGAATAGCTCCTTTACTCATACCTTCCCAGGCACGGCGGTTAATCGTCCAGAAACTGTGGTCAACCGAACCATCCTTTTTAACCGGTGATAACGCACCTTCCCATTCAAAAACCAGCTTTAAATGCTGCGCATTAGCCACATCTGGCGCGGGAATCGGGTTCACAGGCAAACGCGGAATTTCCGTACGGGTTGGCAGCGAACTGGCAACCGTCCGAAAACGGAAAATCTCAAAAAAACCGCGGCCTTTTTTATCGTAAACAATCACCTCTTTGCCGACTTCATCGGGTGCGATAAAGCCCACATCCAGGCGCATACCGGCGCCGGTATCACGAGACTCCAGAGGGTAAGGCCTCTCAATAGCATTGCCATCATGAGCTAATACCTGAGCCGGATAGTCCTTAAAAGAAAGATGATAAACACGGGTATTATCAAGGTTTACAAAGCGCGCACGTATACAGCCACCAGCAGGAATTTCCAGGGCTGGTTTAATCAGCCCGTTAACCGTTTTCACCGTACCCAAGGTACCAGCACGCGCTGCCTGGCGAGGGGTCGACAGGGGTAAAAATTCACCCTCGTTATCCAAACGCCAGTCTCGCAATTGCACAACCGCCTCATGATCAAAAGCCAGAGGCTCGGCTTCTTCTACAATAAAGGTGCCGGTCAAGCCTTTGCCCAGTTGTACCAAACTATTAACGTGCGGGTGATACCAAAAAGTCCCCGCATCCGGGCAATAGAAGTCATAGATAAACTCTTCGCCCGGCTGAACTGGTGGCTGAGTCAGGAAAGGCACACCATCCATGCTATTTTCAATACGAATACCATGCCAGTGAATCGTTGTCGGCTCATTAAGCTTATTAATAAACCGAATACGAATACGTTTGCCCTGCTTAGCTCGAATAACCGGAGCCGGGTAATCACCATTAAAGGTCAAGGCAGCCGTTTGCTTGCCGGGCACGAGTTCAACCGACGCCGGTTCGGCCACCAGCACAAAATCTACATCTGCGTCACTTTCCGTCAGCGTAAACTTTGGCAAACTACAAGCCGTGAGTCCCAAACAGCCGATTTGTAAAAATGCGCGTCGCGTTAAAGACACTCGTTACTCCCTCAATAAAAACGGTTAACCAATGGATAAATGGTTATCCCACCGAGTTGCTGGTGCCTGTGCCAACAATTGCAGCTCATCACTCACTGCAAATAATTGCCCGAGCCCATTACTCACAACAAACTGGTTCTGATCAGCTAAATATCCCGCACCGGCAACATCACGCACCGGGAAACTGCGCAGCAATATGCCTTGCTCTAACTGCCAGAGATTAACACGGCCGCCGCGCGGGGTGGTCGTCAAAGCCAATGTACCGGCCCGATTAATCACCACGCTGGCAATATAGTGATGCTGTGCAAGCCAATCGCGCTCCTGAGCTTCAAATGCCTTTAATGGCTCCGCCCCCCGCTGGGAAAATACTAATGGCCCAGTATAAAGTTGATCCGGATTAGCCGCTGTTTGAAACTGAGCGCCCACCACCACCGTACCGTTAGGGGCAACGTCCAAATGACGTAAGCTCAAATGTTGGTGAGAGGCATCAAAACGCTGAGTAATTTTTCCGCTGAGACGATCAACAAACACCAATGCCGACTGCATAGTCGCCAAGTTTAATTTTTCCCGGTCCAAGTCAGGGTGCGTCTGAATCCCTCCCATTGCAACCACCAGGGTTAGCCCATCAGGCATTAGCGCCAACTGATGGGGTCCAATGCCCCCCAAGTCAAACTCCTGTACACGCTGATAATTTGCCGCGGCGTCATAAACCGCCAACTTGCCACGCCCCTCTTCAGCATAGGCATTTTCGGGTACATACAGCCAGCGGCCATCATTGGAAAAAACCGCATGCCCATAAAAATGTCGTTGTTTTTCAGCCAGCACCTGCTGCTTGATCTGCCCAGCTTTCACGTCCACCACATAAATAGCGGTGCCAGGCCTGCGTGCAACGTAAACGGCCTCATGGCTGCCAGGGCGCATTAACGGTGCATGAACCCGCTGTTCAACGGTTAGCCGAAAGCGCTCACCCTGCCCCAGCTGCCAACCGCTGACGGTGTGCTCATCACCCTTATCAGCCCCTGACAACAACAGAGGGCTTTCCTTAGAAGAGCGAGAACTACAACCACTCAGCGCTGATAATGCCAGCGCACTACCGGCCATCGCTAATTGTAAAAATTGTCGCCGTTGCATGGCTATCTAATCACCATCATTACTATTAAAACCAAGACTGATATCAAGTTTCTCCGGCAGCTTGGCAAGCTGGCGCTGTAACAGGTCGAGACGCTGCCGCAGGTTTGTCAATTGCGCGTAGTATTCGGGCTGCTTTATCTGTGTAAACAGCGGCGCCTCAATGGCTGCAAACTGCGTATTTACCGCGGCAAAAGCCTCATCAATTGCACCAAGAAGGGCATCGTCGACAGCATCCTGCTCCTGCAAATAAGCCGAAAGCCCAAATCCACCATTGCCACGATACAACTGCTCCAACGTTTCAGTACTCGCGCGCATTAACGCTAACGAATACTGACTACGCCAAGCTTCCAATCTGTAAGGTTTCGCATGCTGAGCATTGGCTCCGTTAGCGATAGGGAGCCCCAACTTATTACGTTTCACCACCTCAACACCAACCACCAGCGTATTGAGCAATTCAGCCAACGCCGCTTTGTTATCGGGATAAAGCGGGTTATCTACGCTTGGTTGAGCAAATTTAGCGGCAAAATCTGGCCATTCATCTTCAACCTGTTGGGTCACTTGATGCACTCGCTCCGCAATGGCCTGAAGTAACTCACAACGGCGGCTATTCTGCTGATAAAAACTAACGGCTTTAACACGCTCATCAAACAGCAGGTACTCCAACGCGGCTAACCCCTGCACCGACACACTCGCCGCAGCCACGCGCTCCGCGGTCAACGTCTCATCACTGCGAATCAACGCCTCCGTTTTTTTGCTGGTGAGATCCTTTCGATCCGGCCAAAACTGTATCTTCCAGCGTAAATTGCCCGTCTCAACGGGGCCAAAGCCAATCGGCTGAACGCGCGCCCAGGCATTCATCGTGTCACGCCATTGCTGTTGAAGTTGTTGCTGAGTCTGCTCTGAAGGCGCCTGACAAAAAGCCTGACTTTGCTGGAGCAGCTGCTGAGTTTGACTGTTTAACTCAGCATACAGTGGTGACATGACCTGGTTAGCGGTATCGGCCAGCAGTTTCGGTTCGGTTGGCGCTTTACTACAACCAACCAGCAATACGCTCAATAAGGCCATGAGTAACCAGTTTAAGCGCCCCATCGTTAAACCTACGTCTAATTTTTCGTTATCTCTATTGATCATACGGTAACGTCAACCTTTTCAAATTCAAACTTAAAGCGACTCGACAAAGCGAACCAGGTTATCACGCTGCGCGGCGCTCATTTGCTCGACCTTTGCACGGCTTTGTAGCGCTTCTCCACCATGCCAAAGAATCGCTTCTAGCACGTTACGAGCACGGCCATCATGCAAAAAACCGGTTTCTGGGGAAACGCTTTTAGCCAAACCAAGTCCCCACAAAGGTGGGGTGCGCCACTCTCGGCCCGAGGCGCCAAACACCGGCCGATTATCGGCTAAATCTTCGCCCATGTCGTGTAATAACAGATCCGTATAGGGGTAAATTTTACGATTTGATAGCCACTCAAACTCAGAAACCCCGGTCTGCAAGACTGGTCGATGGCACTGCTGACAACCGGCTTCTAAAAACAACGCTTGCCCTTTATTTTTAGTATCGCTGTCTACATCACGCTGCGCGGGCACGGCCAGGTTTGAAACATAGAGTGCGATTCGCTGTAGCAAATGGTCCGATATTTCCGGCTCGCCGCCGTGTTCGACGGTTTGACAAGCCTGTTGAACGGGCGTGCAGTCCTGCTCAGGCATTAACGTGGAGGTAATCCCTAAATCAGCATGAAGAGCCCCGGCTGTTTGCTGCAAAACCGTTGACTGCTCTGCCTTCCAACCAAAACGACCCATGACAAACTGTTGAGAAGCAATATCCCAAACCCTGTTAGCTCGCCCGGAAATGCCATCGCCATTGGTATCTGCCGCATCAGCCCACGCCAGTAATTGCTTCTCCGGCACAGCCTCCAGTAAACCTAAGCCCGTCATTGCCGGCGCTAACCGTATTGAGGTTTGAAGCCTGTCCGACAGCGCTCCATAATTTAGCTGTTCAATTCTCAATTCAGGCTTTCGAAGCACAACCGTGGTTCCATCCCGCAATTGCCGCTTCACCGGCTGATAACGAATCAGCGGCTGGCCCTCCGGTAAAAGCTGCGGCAAAGACTGACTCTGCAGCTGCGCTCCATAGCCAGGCTCAGGTACAACGCCTGTCGTTCGAGTGAGCGCATCTCCTGATACGCTAAGCCTGACGACTTGATGTCGCAGAGGCTTATCCTGTTGAGGAGCGAAACCTCGAGCGGAGGAAACATGGCAGCTAAGGCAAGTCACTGAGTTAAACAAAGGCCCCAAACCATCCCGAGCATCTGTTGAGGCCGGCGCCTGTACCCAGGGGTTCCGGAAAAAACTGCGGCCAACCGCAAAGTCCAGTTGATTAAGTACCGGCATCCGCTCATCGGGCTGGGCCAGCTGGTGCCTTACAGTAACGGGGATAGCACTCGGCACTTGCGTCTCACTTGCTACGGCCTCTGCGCCCCCAAAAATTGGCGGGATCATCACCAACAGCCCAGCTATAAAACGTCGCAACCAATAGCGCATAAAAGCGTTCCTAACAAAAAAAGGCTACTGATAAGCATCGTAGCCTTTTCGATCAATTAACAATCCAGTCCAACCGGATTACAGCTGCTTAAAAGTCGTGACCTGCGGTATCAGGCTGCAGGTTGCTTACATCAACCACCTGTGCGACTCGCTCAATAGCTTGCGTTTCTTCGACCAACGCGACTATCGCATTACGGATAATTTCCTCACCTTCGGCATTACCTTCAGCAATCATTTGATCGAACTTCATGCCGTTTTTAGCCTCAGCGCGATCAACCATAACCTGCAGGCTGCTTGAGGTTTTATCGAAGGCCGCATGGGCTTGAGCAGCAACATCCTTGGACTTTGCTGCCACCAACTCAGCGAGAGAAGGGCCCGTTAATTCACTGCCATCCACTCGGCTATAGCTGCCGAAATAAACATTACGGATGCCCTGTGCGTTATAAAAATGTGAGAAATGGGTGTTATCACTGAAGCAATCATGCTCGTCTTCGGCAGAGTTAGCCTCTAAAGCCACCTTCATTCGTTCGCCAGCCAACTCACCCAACGCTAAGCTACCCATGCCAAACAGCATGATATTAAGTCCTTCCTTCGCATCACCGGATAGCAGTTCGGCGCGGTAGTTATCCTGTTTATCCGCAGACCATTCGTCGACCATGTAAGCCAGGTCGTCCACCAGTAGTTGCGATGCGGCACGCAGGTAATCGCCGCGTCGATCACAGTTGCCACCCGTGCAACCTTCACCGACCACAAAGTCCGTATAGGGTCGCTCACCGGCACCGGCGTTATTGCCGTAGAGGTCCTGCCCCCACAACAAAAACTCAATGGCATGATAGCCAGTCGCC
>LUKI01000032.1 GCA_001593685.1 Gammaproteobacteria bacterium F7 | reverse complement strand
CATGAAGACAGTGTGCAGATGATGACATTGCACTCGGCGAAGGGGTTGGAATTTCCACTGGTATTTTTGGTGGGCGTCGAGGAAGGTTTATTCCCCCACAAAATGTCGATTGAGGACCCTACTGGTTTGGAGGAAGAGCGCCGCCTTTGTTACGTGGGCATTACCCGCGCCATGCAACGCTTGTACATTACCTATGCCGAAAGCCGCCGTTTGTATGGCAATGAAACACTGAACCGCCCTTCTCGTTTTATTCGTGAAATTCCTCAGGAATTGCTGAAGGAAATTCGCCTGAAAACGCAGATTACTAAACCAGTGAGTTTTCAGCGCACCACGAAAGCAAGCTCCTTTAAAGGCGCTGAGATTCCGGATACCGAATATCACCTGGGACAGTTGGTGGGTCATAAGTTGTTTGGTGAAGGCACGGTGCTGAATTACGAAGGCCAGGGCCAGCAGGCGCGAGTACAAATTAATTTTAAAGATGTCGGCACCAAGTGGTTGGTGGTGTCCTATGCGAAGTTGGAAGCGCTTTAAAAAGAGCTGTGTCATCCCGAACGAATGTGAGGAATCTTATGGTTTCGGTGAGAAAGATCTCTCACACAAGGTGAATTGTGACGAAGCCACAAGAGAGAGTGCCCTGGGGCATTCGTTCGAGATGACAAAGTCTATATTGGTTGTAGTGGTCAGGTGGCACGCTTCCACAATGTGTTATCTCGACTAACGGGAGAGATCTTGTGGCAAGGATGCCAGGATACTACGTCTATATACTGACTAACTGGAATAATAAGGTGATGTACATTGGTGTGACTAACAACCTGCAACGCAGGTTATGGGAACATCAAAATATGTTAGTCGAGGGTTTTACCAAAAGATATAACGTACATAAGCTGGTCTATTTTGAACAAACCACTGATATTCAAATTGCTCTTTCCCGAGAAAAAGAATTGAAGAAGTGGCGGCGAGAAAAGAAAAATGATTTGGTGGAAAGTGAAAACCCTGAGTGGAAAGATTTGAGCTTGGGGTGGTATTGAAGATCTCTCCCCAGCCCAGGCTGCCCCCTTATGGCAGAGCCACAATTCACCTTGTCTGGTCGAGATGACAAAGTAGAGGGGGCAACCATAACAAAGCATAGTCATCCCGAACGCATGTGAGGGATCTTATTGTTTAAGAATGAAAGGAAGACAGCATGAAACTGAAATCCATAAAATTATTGGCGATCTCGCTGTTCGCTGTGCTGCTGGCGGCCTGTGAGGAGCCAGCAGATTCAAATAGCCAAAGCGCTGCAGCCGTGCAGCCGCAACAAACCATTCATTGGAAGATGGTGACGACTTGGCCAAAGAACTTCCCGGGGCTGGGTGCGGGCGCTAATCGCTACGCCGAGCTGGTCAATGAAATGAGCGGCGGTCGTTTGGAAGTGAAAGTCTACGGTGCCAAGGAGTTGGTCGGCGCACTGGAAACCTTTGATGCGGTTTCACGCGGCACGGCTGAGCTGGGCCATGGCGGCGCTTATTATTGGAAAGGAAAAGCGGCGGCTGCACAGTTTTTCTCCGCAGTCCCTTTTGGTATGACGGCGCAGGAAATGAACGGTTGGTTATACCATGGTGGCGGTCTTGAGTTATGGCAGGAGGTTTACGAGCCTTTTGGCTTGGTGCCATTGGCTGTGGGTAACTCCGGCACGCAGATGGGCGGCTGGTTTAATAAAGAGATCAACGCCATTGCTGACCTTGAGGGGCTGAAAATGCGCCTGCCGGGGCTGGGTGGTGAAGTATTACGCCGGGCCGGTGGTGTGCCGGTTTTGCTGCCGGGTGGTGAAATTTTCCCATCCCTGCAAACGGGTGCAATCGATGCCACTGAGTGGGTTGGTCCTTACAACGATCTGGCCTTTGGTCTGCACAAGGCGGCCAAATATTATTATTACCCCGGCTGGCATGAGCCCGGCACCACCATGGAGCTGATTGTTAATAAAGAGGCGTTGCAAAGCTTGCCTGCTGATCTGCAGGCGATTGTTAAGTATGCGGCACGGGTTGCCAATCTTGAAATGCTGGCAGACTTTACGGCGCGAAATAATCAGGCCCTGAAAACGCTGGTTGAGGAGCATGGCGTTGAGCTGCGTAAATTCCCCGATGAGGTACTGCTGAAGTTGCGTGAGCTATCTGAGCAGGTTATTGCGGAAGAAGTTGCCAAGGATCCGCTGAGTGCGAAGGTGTATGAGTCCTTCAAGGCGTTTAATGATCAGGTGGTGGAATACCACCGTATTTCTGAGCAGGCTTATCTGAACGCAAGAACCCATGCGAAAACTATGGAATAAGTTGTTCTATATATAAAACAATAATTAGGGTTGACACGCTGGTAAATTGAATTTACTGCGCGTAGAATAAGCGCGCTTAATACGACCCATTTGTTTTTTTTATCGTTTAAACATGGCCTAGTCCATGTTTTTTATTGGGCGTATAAACAGTTTTTAGGTGAGTTGTTAACTCAAAATTTTCATTTAAAGGTAAGTAACATGAGCGATATTGAAATTGCACGCCAGGCGAAGCTGCAGAACATCATGGAAATCGGCGCTAAGCTGGACATTCCTGCTGAAGCACTGCGTCCATACGGTCACGATAAAGCTAAAATCGATCTGGGCTACATTGATACTCTGAAAGACAAAGAAGACGGTAAACTGATTCTTGTTACTGCAATCAGCCCGACACCAGCTGGTGAAGGTAAAACGACCACTACTGTTGGTCTGGGTGATGGCCTGAACCGTATCGGTAAAAAAGCAATCATGGCGCTGCGTGAACCTTCTCTGGGCCCATGTTTCGGTATGAAAGGTGGTGCTGCTGGTGGTGGTTACGCTCAGGTTGTACCAATGGAAGACATCAACCTGCACTTCACAGGTGACTTCCACGCAATCGGCGCTGCTCACAACCTGCTGGCTGCTCTGATTGATAACCACATCTACTGGGGCAACGCGCTGGACATCGACAGCCGTCGTATCGCTTACCGTCGTGTAATCGACATGAACGACCGTGCACTGCGTGAAATCGCTAACGGCCTGGGTGGCCCAGGTAACGGTTACTCTCGTGTTGACGGTTTCGACATCACTGTAGCTTCTGAAATCATGGCTATCTTCTGTCTGGCTAGCAGCCTGGAAGATCTGCAAGAGCGTATCGGTAACATCATCGTTGCTGAAACTCGTGAGCGTCAGCCTATCCGTGCTAAGCAATTAGACGCTGATGGCGCGATGGCTACTCTGCTGAAAGACGCCCTGAACCCTAACCTGGTTCAAACTCTGGAAAACAACCCAGCGTTCATCCACGGTGGTCCTTTCGCGAACATCGCTCATGGTTGTAACTCTGTAATCGCGACTAAATCTGCTCTGAAACTGGCTGACTACGTTGTAACTGAAGCTGGCTTCGGTGCTGACTTGGGTGCTGAGAAATTCTTCGACATCAAATGTCGTAAAGCAGGCCTGAAACCTTCTGCTGCTGTTATCGTTGCTACTGTACGTGCTCTGAAGATGCACGGTGGTGTTGCTAAAGATAACCTGACTGGCGAAAACGTTGAAGCGGTTAAAGCGGGTTGTGCTAACCTGTCTCGTCACATCCAGAACGTTAAATCTTTCGGCGTTCCTGTTGTTGTTGCGATCAACCAATTCATCCACGACACAGACGAAGAAATCGAAGCGGTTAAAGCGTCTGCTGCTGAGCATGGCGTTAAAGCTATTCTGGCCAGCCACTGGGCTAACGGTTCTGCAGGTACTGAAGAACTGGCTAACCACGTTGTTGAGCTGGTTGAAGGTGGTTCTGCTCAGTTCTCTCCTCTGTACGATCTGGACCTGCCTCTGTTCGACAAAATCCAAACTATCGCCACTAAGATCTACGGCGCTAGCGAAGTTGCTGCAGACAAGACCGTTCGCGATCGTCTGAAGCAGTTCGAAGACATGGGCTTTGGTGATCTGCCAGTATGTATGGCTAAAACTCAGTACAGCTTCTCTACAGACATGAACCTGCGCGGTGCGCCAATCGGTCACACTGTAACCGTTCGTGAAGTACGTCTGTCAGCCGGTGCTGGTTTCGTAGTTGTTGTATGTGGTGACATCATGACTATGCCTGGTCTGCCACGTGTACCAGCTGCTAACTCTATCCACGTAGATGACGAAGGCCTGATCCAAGGTTTGTTCTAAGCTACGCTTTAGAGTAAAGATTATGGGGGTTACCGAGCAATCGGTAACCCCCATTTTTTTGTCTGTGATTTGATTAATCTTCAGGAAAAATAATCAACTTAGCCTATTGGCTGGTCACCGGCTGCTGTTTCGTGTGAGACGGTGATACTTATGTTTTTCCGTAGCTGATTAAACAACTACTTTGCCCAGCCTTCTTCACCAACAAGCGGTACAAAGCGCACATCAGCGAGGTCTTCCGTTATAAACTCTGTTTCTGAGAGTCTGATGACGCGGATTAACTTCTGAGAGTGTTCACTACTGCCCACGGGAATAATGAGGCGCCCGCCAATCTTGAGTTGCGACTTGAGTGATTCGGGAATTTCCGGGCCGCCCGCGGTGACGATGATTCCATCATAGGGGGCGTGTTCAGGCCAGCCTTGAGTGCCATCGCCACAAAGAACTTCGATATTGCTATAGCCGAGCTGAGAGAGTAGTGATGCCGATTTTTGAGCCAGCAGCTCAAGACGTTCGACGGTATATACTTTACTGGCGATCTCCGCTAATACCGCTGCCGCGTAGCCTGAGCCGGTGCCTATTTCTAATACTCGCTCACCGCCTTCAAGCGCTAGCGCCTCTGTCATTAAAGCAACAATGTAGGGTTGCGATATGGTCTGCTCTTCGTCTATTGGCAACGGCCTATCATAGTAAGCAAATTGACGTATTTTTTGTGGTATAAACTTTTCACGAGGCACCTTTTGCATTGCTGCCAGCGTTCGTTTGCAGCGCACGCCTCGACGGCTAATTTGATCTTTCACCATGTCTTCGCGCTGTTGTTTCGCTTCAGAAGAGGTAGACATCATAATTCCGTCCTGTTTGCTGGGTTCGATGAGGACTTTTTTCTATCCGACCAAAGTGAGAGCTTTAAGTGCATGTTTCTTGACTAACCATCAAGCCAAAGGCAGTTAAATACCCGCAAAGATTAAGACAGTTTTGCCCTATTTTGAGGCCATCGTCTTGTTTGGCACGGTTGGACTGGAGTTTGTTTTCTAACGCCTAAAGCTCTGGTGTTGATGGCGTACCAAATAAAGTACGACCAAGGTTTCTGGTGAGCGTATCCCAACACTAGGTGATGACTCAGTTTCAGTATTTTAGTCTGTTTGATGTGGCCCAAGATTAGGATAAAGAGGGTATTAGCCAGTCATCTTAGAGCGCCTGGGGTTTGGCTTTGAAGAAGTGGAGATTGGGTATGATTAAAGCAAAGCTAAAAATAGTAAACAGTTGGAGGGAGCCCCGGTGAGACCCGGCGAATTTATTTGGTTGGGGCTGTGTCTGGGGTTGCCAATAACCGGGCAACCCCTTTCGTGCTAAGCGATTGCTTATTTAGCGATGGTATTCACCGGCGCTTTCCGGTTGATAGACCACTTTTTCGATGCGCACATGCTGGGCTTTGCCTGAGGGCGTTGGCCAATCAATTTCGTCGCCTTCGGATAGGCCAATAAGTGCACTGCCGACAGGTGCTAGAATAGAGACGGTACTGCCGTCAGGTTTTGCATCCTTTGGGTATACCAGCGTCAGGCAAAACTCTTTGTTTGAGGATTCTACCCTGAAACGTACGGTGGAGTTCATGGTGACCAAGGATGGCGGTACATCTCGGGCGTCAATCAGCTCGCCCCGATCAAGTTCTTCTTCTAAAGCTTGGATACCGGGCAGGCTGTCCGGAGGCAGTGAGTTGATCAGTTGCTCCAGCCGCTCAACGTCGATGGAGGACAGCAGAATATTCGGTTTTGTAGTCACAATGTATTTCTCATATAAGTTAATTGGTGTAACAAAAGCATGCCCATACGCTGGGTGTAGCGTGTGGATACGGTAGAAGAGCCGGGGTTATTTTTATCAGGAAAGACAACAACGCGCTTCATCGGCGGTTGGGCGGTGTTTATCTAGCTCGCAGAGATAATCGTACGACCGTTCCGCGAGCTTTTCAATCATTGTTGCAGGCGCTTTGAATAGCGATTATTTGGCCTACCCTGTATTCTGAAATCGTTTCTCGTGATTTGCTTTGAGGCTGGGAGCAGGCCCTGGGTTAGAATAAATAGTGTGGGAGCCAGGTGATCAGTGATGGCCACAGCGCCAGTATCGCTAGCATAACAACCTGAATGGCAATAAAGGGCATGACGCCTTTGTAAATCTGTGAGGTGGAGATGGAATTGGGCGCCACGCCGCGTAGATAAAATAACGCAAAACCAAAGGGAGGGGTTAGGAAGGAGGTTTGCAGGTTTATCGCTATCATCACGCCAAGCCAAACGGGGTCAAGGCCCATGCTGAGCAGGATGGGAGCAACAATGGGCACCACCACAAAGGTGATTTCGATAAAGTCGAGGAAGAAGCCGAGTAAAAACATCACCAGCATCACAAGAATAACGGCCCCCACTACTCCGCCGGGTAATTCATGCAGAAACTCCCGTACCAGGTCATCACCACAAAGGTGATTTCGATAAAGTCGAGGAAGAAGCCGAGGAAAAACATCACCAGCATCACAAGAATAACGGCCCCCACTACTCCGCCGGGTAATTCATGCAGAAACTCCCGTACCAGGTCATCACCACCGAAACCGCGAAACACCAGAGAAAAAATAGCTGCACCGATCAGGATCATAAAAACCATGCTGCTAATGCGTGTTGTATCGCGCATCACCTCGCGTAACATTTTGAGGTTCAGGCTGCGTTTGCATAGCGAGAGCATAATAGCACCCATGGCGCCAACAGATGCAGCTTCAGTGGGTGTGGCTTTACCAGTGAGGATTGAGCCCAGTACCAGGCCGATTAATATCAGCGGGGGTAAAAGTGCCAGACACAGCCGGCTGAGTGATGGACGTTCGTCCTCCTCAATGTGGTGTGCTGGTGCGGAGCCGGGCTTGAAAAAGGCAACGCCGGTAATGTAAAGAATGTAAGCGGCAACCAATAATAAGCCTGGGATCAGAGCACCAAGAAACAGGTCGCCGACAGAGACGGTCTCGGGAGAGAAAATCCCCATATCCAGCTGTGATTGCTGGTAAGCAGAGGACATTACGTCGCCAAGCAGCACCAGCACAATTGAAGGAGGGATGATTTGCCCTAGTGTGCCAGCTGCACAGATGGCACCTGTTGCTAATTGGGGGCTGTAACCGCGCTTTAGCATCGTTGGTAATGACAGCAAGCCCATGGTGACAACCGTTGCCCCGACAATGCCAGTGCTGGCTGCCATCAGCATGCCTACCAGCGTTACGGAAATGCCTAATCCACCGCGTAACGAGCCGAATAGTGAAGCCATACTATCGAGCAGGTTGTCGGCGATGCGGGCTTTTTCAAGCATTACGCCCATAAACACAAAAAGCGGCACGGCGACTAACACCTCGTTAGTCATAATGCTGAAAATGCGGTTGGGTACGGCTTCTAAAAATACCGGATCAAAACTACCCGACAGGGTGCCGATGAGGGCAAATAACAGACCTGCTCCAGCGAGTGAGAAGGCGACCGGAAAACCCGCTAGCAAGATAATAATTGCTGTGAGGAAGAGTAGCAGCGCCATCATAGTTGTGTCTCATCATGGCTGGTTGTAGGTTTGATGTGGTTGGTAATTACCAACAGGCTGTAAAGCAGGTTCGCCAGACCCTGAAGAATGAGCAATATGGGCATTAACAGCAGCAGGGTTTTGAGCAGGAAAACCCCGTCTATACCACCGGATTCGCGAGAGCCTTCAAAGTAGGCCCAGGAGCTCGCAACATACTCCCAGGAAATCCATAGTAGAAAAATGCAGGTTGGGATAAGTAGCATTAAAGAGCCCAGTGCGTTAACCCAGGCTTTTCCTTTAGCAGATAGCGGGCGGTAAAAAATATCTACCCGGACATGACCATCTTTCTGAAGAGTCCAGGCGGCACCGAGTAAAAAAATCAGACTGTGTAAATAAAGCAACGATTCCTGTAAAGCGGCGGAGCCGATATTGAACAGGTAGCGCATAATAACAACTAGGCAAGTAGTAAGTACTAACATCAGTGTTGCCCAGGATACACAGTGGCCAATAGACTGAATAAAATAATTGTTGAGTTGGATTAGTCGTTCCAGAGGTGGGCTTGATGGTGTCATCGCAGCGATTCAGTTGGTGGCTTATGGCCGGCAATTATAAGTTCCGGTTTTGTAATATAAAAGTGAAATGCTGGAATGGGGTACTTGAATGTTAGTATGTAGAGCGTAATAGAGGAAATGACGCAGTGATGGTGGATTGAGATGATGAATTATAAAATCTATGACAGCCCGGTTGATACGTTGTTACTGCTGGCAGATCAGCGCGGTTTAGTGGCGATACGTTTTGCGGGAACCTCTCAAAAAGCGTTTGCGCAGGTTGAAAATGATTGGGCGGAAGGCTCAGCTTTACTTGATCGCTGTACTGAGCAGCTGGATGCTTATTTTGCGGGCCGATTAACAGCATTTGATTTACCGTTGGTGTATAGCGGCACCGACTTTCAGCAGCAAGTGATGCATGCACTATGTGATATCCCCTTCGGTCAAACCTGTTCCTATGGTGAACTAGCCAATAAACTGGGGCGTGAAGGTGCTGCACGAGCAGTAGGTTCAGCGAACCGACGTAACCCTTTACCGATTATTGTGCCCTGTCATCGTGTGGTGGGGGCCAATGGTGATTTAACCGGTTTTGCCGGTGGCTTGGATATTAAACGTAAACTGCTGAGGCTGGAAAGCTCAGCGCGCTAGGGATGCTATGAATAATACAGATGTTATAAAGCGAGGCTATTGGATTTTTGATCTGGATGGCACGCTAACGATACCCGCCCATGACTTTCAGGCGATGAAGCGAGAGCTGGGTTTTCCGCTGGATTGCGATATTCTTGGGCATCTGGCGAGTTTGCCCCCTGAGCAGGAGCGGGTTAAACGTTTACAGCTTGATCAGATCGAAGATGAAATCGCACGCCGGGCGCAATTGGCGCATGGTGCCGATGACCTACTGAAAACTCTCAGCGAACAGGGTGTGGCGATGGGTATTTTGACGCGTAACTCCCGGGATAATGCGCTGATTACGTTAGGCGCAATAGGCTTGCTCGACTACTTTGATCATGCCTGTGTGTTGGGGCGCGAAGAGTCGTTACCTAAACCGGATCCGCAGGGCATCCATCACCTGCTGAAGCACTGGGGAACAACACCTGATAATGCGGTTATGGTGGGCGACTATCTGTATGACTTATTAACGGCAAAGGCAGCGGGTGTGGCTGCTGTGCATATTGATACCAGTGGTGACTTTGAATGGCCGGAACACACTGACCTGGGTGTGACCAGTTTATCTTGTCTGCGGCCGCGCTATGGGCAGCCTGCGGTATGAGCGGCTGATGAATAAAAAACGTTTTCTTTACCTTGCTGTTATCCTGATAGCTCTGTTAACACTGCTGTGGCTTAACTGCTCACTACTGGGTGTGAACCCGCCTTTGCCTAAGGTGGTGAGCCTGTCGCCTTCTGCGACAACTCCGCTGCGGGTTGTGGATGATTATCAGCTGTCTGTTTTTGCGGATGAATTACAGGCACCGAGAATGTTGCGTGCGATTGACGCTGGCCTGCTGGTATCGGAGCCGCATGAGGGGCGTGTGCTGCTGGTAAAAGATACGAACCGTAGTGGTAGGGCGGATCAGCGAGAAGTTCTGCTGGATGGGCTGAATCGACCGCACGGTGTTGATGTTGCCGCTGGTTGGCTCTATGTGGCAGAAACGGATGCGGTGGGACGTGTTGCGTTTGATGAGCAAAGTGGCAAGGTTCTGGGCCACTATCAACGTATTATTGCTGATTTACCCAGTAACAAAGGGCACTGGACTCGTACTGTCAGGGTCGGTCCGGATGGTTGGCTGTATGTCACGATTGGCTCTTCCTGCAATGTGTGTGTTGAAGATGAGCCGGAGCGTGCGGCAATGCTGCGTTTACGACCCGATGGCAGTGAGCAAACAATATTCGCCAGTGGCCTGAGGAACAGTGTTGATTTTGATTGGTCGCCGGTCAATGGTGAGCTCTATGCGACCGATAATGGTCGTGATTGGCTGGGTGATAACTTCCCGCCTGATGAGTTGAACCGAATCATTGAAGGTGGGTTTTATGGCTGGCCCTTTGCCAACGGCAATAAGGTCGCCGATCCTGATTTTGGTGAGGGTCAGGGGCAGGCGATTAATCAATCTATAGCGCCTGTTTTTGAATTCCGGGCTCATAATGCGCCACTCGGTATCCGGTTCTTGCGCCATCAATCGAATGATTATCAGCATGTTGCACTGGTTGCCCTTCATGGTTCCTGGAATCGCTCGGTGAAAGATGGCTACAAGGTGGTGTCGCTATTTTGGCACCATGATGGCCAAATTGAAGCCAAGGACTTTGTGAGCGGTTTTCTTGAGGGCGAAGAGGTTCATGGGCGTCCGGTTGGTGTTGCCGAGGCTGCGGACGGCTCTATTTATATTTCCGATGACTATGCCGGTGTCATCTATCGTTTGCTAGAGAAAGAATAGCTGAACCAATATAAGCGTTATTTATACTCATACTAAGTAAAATTAATTGCATTAGGCGTCCCCTTTTTTGGCGATTCATGTAGAATAAGCGGCCCTTAAAATTTTCCGTGCCTGAGTTTGGGACTTGTTGTGAGTTTTCTAAGGTTCGGGCAAATAAATAACCCAAATGAGAGTAGGAGCAGTTAATGTTTAGTTCTCCAGACAAAATCGCTGATTTCGATCCAGAACTGTCAGCAGCAATGCAAAAAGAAGGTGTTCGCCAAGAAGAGCACATCGAGCTGATCGCTTCAGAAAACTACACTAGCCGTCGTGTGATGGAAGCTCAAGGCAGCAAACTGACTAACAAATACGCGGAAGGCTATCCTGGCAAGCGTTACTACGGCGGTTGTGAGTTCGTAGACGTTGCTGAGCAACTGGCTATCGATCGTGCTAAAGAACTGTACGGTGCTGACTACGTAAACGTACAGCCTCACTCTGGTTCACAGGCTAACTCTGCTGTTTTCCACGCACTGCTTCAGCCACACGACACAGTTCTGGGCATGAGCCTGTCTCATGGTGGCCACCTGACTCACGGTGCTAAAGTTAACTTCTCTGGTAAAGTTTTCAATGCTGTACAATACGGCCTGAACGAAGACACTGGCCTGATCGACTACGATGAAGTGGCTTCTCTGGCTCGCGAGCACAAGCCAAAAATGATCATCGCTGGATTCTCTGCTTACTCTCAAGTTATCGATTGGCAGAAATTCCGTGACATCGCTGACGAAGTTGGCGCTTACCTGATGGTTGATATGGCTCACGTTTCTGGTCTGATCGCTGCTGGTCTGTACCCGAACCCTGTTCCTTTTGCTGACGTTGTTACTACGACAACTCACAAAACGCTGCGTGGCCCACGTGGTGGTCTGATCCTGTGTAAAGCGAACGAAGAACTGGAGAAGAAATTCAACAGCTCTGTATTCCCAGGTCAGCAAGGTGGTCCTTTGATGCACATCATCGCTGCTAAAGCGGTTGCTTTCAAAGAAGCGCTGGATCCATCTTTCAAAACTTACCAAGAGCAAGTTGTTAAGAACGCTAAAGCAATGGCGGCTGTTTTCATTGAGCGCGGTTACAAAATCGTATCTGGCGGCACTGAAAACCACCTGATGCTGGTTGATATGATCGAGAAAGGCATCACTGGTAAAGACGCTGATGCTGCTCTGGGCCGTGCTTACATCACTGTGAACAAAAACACTGTACCTAAAGACCCACAGTCTCCATTTGTGACTTCTGGTCTGCGTGTTGGTACTCCAGCGATCACTACGCGTGGTTTCGGCGAAGCAGAAACTACTCAGCTGACTCACTGGATGTGTGACGTTATTGACAACATTGGCGACGAGTCTGTTGTTGACAGCGTACGTGAGCAAGTTAAAGAGCTGTGCGCTCGCTTCCCAGTTTACAAATAAGCATTTGCGCTAATTTGTAGATAAGAAGTCTGTTTGAAACCGGCGTTTCTCTTTGTTGAGGGCGCCGGTTTTTTTGTGCCTCTTGAAAGCCAGTCTTTAGCTTTACTCTCTGCAAACATATACTCAGTCGATGCTGCCATAAAACAGGAGTTCTAGAATGGAAACCATTACCGAAATTATTAGCCAAATAAATGGTGTCGTTTGGGGTCCTGTCATGCTGGTACTCATTCTGGGAACCGGCTTTTTCCTTTCTATCGGCTTAAAGCTGATGCCCGTCTTAAAGCTGGGTTACGGTTTCCGCATGTTGTGGCAAGGTAGAAAAGGCACGGGTGATGGTGAGATCAGCCCATTTAATGCCTTGATGACTGCCATGTCGGCGACGATCGGTACCGGTAATATTGCCGGGGTGGGTGTTGCGATCTTTGTTGGTGGTCCGGGTGCGTTGTTTTGGATGTGGTGTACGGCTCTGGTGGGGATGGCAACCAAATATGCGGAGGCCGTACTGGCGGTTCATTACCGTGAGGTAGATGAAAAGGGCCAGTATGTGGGTGGCCCGATGTATTACATTAAAAATGGCTTGTCGAAAAAGTGGCTTTGGTTAGGTACTGCCTTTGCTATTTTTGGTGCCTTTGCTGGTTTTGGTATCGGCAACATGGTTCAGTCAAACTCAATTGCCGTTACTCTGAAGGATACTTTTGAAGTTTCATCACTGACAACGGCTGCTGTGCTTGCGATTTTGGCTGGCGCAGTGATTCTTGGCGGTATTAAATGGATAGCTCAAGTGGCTGGTAAGCTAGTACCGTTTATGGCTATTACCTATATTGCTGCTGGTTTAATCGTACTCTTTTTTCATATTGGTGAGATTCCTTCAGCTATTGCTTTGATATTAGAAAGTGCATTTACCGGCCATGCAGCAACAGGTGGATTTGCGGGGGCTGCAATTTGGGTTGCTATTCAACAAGGCGTAGCCAGAGGCATTTTTTCTAATGAGGCGGGTTTAGGTAGTGCTCCAATTGCCCATGCCGCCGCACAGACTAATGACCCCGTTCGTCAAGGTGTGGTGGGTATGCTGGGTACCTTTATCGATACTCTTTGTGTGTGCACTATTACAGGCTTAGTGATTGTTGTGACGGGGGTTTGGACCTCTGGTGAAAGTGGCCCGGTATTAACGTCACTGGCTTTCGCACATACGCTGCCTTACGGCAAAGAAATTGTCAGTGTAGGTTTAGCAGTGTTTGCCTTTACTACCATTCTTGGCTGGAGTGTTTACGGCGAGAAATGTGTTGAGTATTTATTCGGCGTGAAGTCGGTCATGCCTTTCAGGGTTATTTGGATCGTTGTGGTTTTCTGGGGGGCTCAGCAGAAAATTGGCTTTGTATGGCTGTTTGCGGACACGCTAAATGCCATGATGGCCATCCCTAACCTGCTGGCACTTCTGCTGTTAAGCCCGGTGGTGTTTAAGCTGACCCAGAATTATTTTTCAAGGTAGAGTGACGTTCGTGGCAGGAAGCGGCTGGTCATGCACCTTGTCTGGCCAACATCTATGTTGATTTAAACGGCTAGTTCACTTGTGATCATTGCCAGAATCTCAACGGGGGTTTTGCCGTTGCAGTCAAAGCGAATGTCGGCATATTTGTTATAGAGTGCGCAGCGTTCTTCAAATAGCTCTTCAAAGCTTTGGTCGGGCCGCCGGGCAATGCCGCGGGTATCAAAATTGTGGATACGACGTCTTAGCTCATCCAAGGTGACATCCAAAAAGACGACAGTACCTTGCGCTTTCAGGTGTTTCATGCCGGCATCGCTGTAAACGGCGCTGCCGCCGGTGGAAATCACTTTGCCGCTGGCATCGGTTTTTAGCAGCACGATTTCTTCGATTTCGCGTAATTTCATATAACCTTCGGCGTCCATAATATCCTGTAGGGTTCGGCCCTCATGGACTTGAATTGAAACGTCGGTATCCAGAAAGTCCAGCCCCAGCTCTTTGGCTAACATAACACCTAAAGTACTTTTACCGGCACCGGGCATGCCAACAAGAATGACGCTGTTTTTCTGGTTCATGAAATATCCTGAAATATGCTGTTAAATCGTTTATGCCAGGCTGGTGGCAACAAACTCGACCAGTCGTTTCATGGCTTCGTTTGGATCTTTATGGTCATAAATTAAGCTGATGCCGACGCTGCCGAGTTTGGGGTATTTATCCGACGGTTTAATAATTTTTAAGTTGTCTGGCACCGTGCTTTTTGCCAATACGGTGACGCCAAGCCCCTCTTCAATAGCCGCCTGAATACCGGCCAGATCCGGGATGGTATAAATGACCCGGTAGGCCTGGTCAATTTTATGCAGGCTCTGAATGGCGCGCTGGCGGTAAATACAACCCTCTTGAGCAACAATCAGCGGCACGCTGTCTTTCTCGTGAGCATGCTGCTCGGGGCTGGTAACCCAGACAAGTTCATCGGCTTTAACCTGGCCGCGGTGCTTGTTTGATGGATTGTCATGTAAAGCCAGGATTAAATCAAATTGATTTGAGCGTTCCTCTGAGAGCAGACTTTTGCTGAGATCGCAGGTTACTTCCAGGGTGACATTGGGGTAGGCCTTTGCAAATCGGCCGACGATTTTTGGTAACAACGTCGTAGCAAACTCGCTTGGAATACCAAAGCGTACTCGACCACTTAATGTAGGCTTTAAAAAGGTACTTAATGCTTCGTCGTTGAGGGATAAAATGTCACTGGCGTACTTGTAGAGTGCCTCACCCTGCTGGGTGAGTTTCAGGCCCTGTGAGCTGCGGCTGAATAGGTGCGCGTTGGTCATTTCCTCAAGCTTTTTTATTTGTAAGCTAATAGCGGGTTGTGATCGGCCAAGCAGTTCACCAGCCTGAGTAAAGCCACCCAGTTCGGCGACCGTTACAAAGGAGCGCAATACGTCCATGGGAAGGTTTTTCATTACTCTTTAGCAATCCTGCTATTTGTTACAAAAATAATCGAACGCGAATTATTAGTTATGTAAATAAAATTGGCAAGCAAATTCAAACTATTCCTGGTAACTGTTTTCGGCCTTATTAGGACTATTAATACAGGCTGTTTTTTAGGTTTTCCGAGTTGGCTGATTGGAGTATCGTAGAGGCATTAAAGCAGTACCTTGTGAGGGGAGTTAATTGCTATATGGCAATCAGTGTATTTGATATTTTCAAAATTGGAATCGGCCCATCCAGCTCCCATACAGTTGGCCCAATGCGTGCGGCGTTAACCTTTGTTGAAGAGCTTGAAAAGGAAAACCTACTCGCTGACGTTGTGAGTGTTAAGTCTGAGCTGTTTGGCTCATTGGGGGCGACAGGTACTGGTCACGGGTCAACTAAAGCGGTGATTCTGGGCCTGGAGGGGGAAATTCCTGAGGAAATTAATACCGACTTGATCCCCGGCATCACCGAGCGTGTGAGAGATACAAAAACCCTTAACTTGAAGGGTAAGAAGCAAGTTGAGTTTATAGAAAAGCGTGACTTGATTCTCCATAAACGTAAAAGTTTGCCCTACCACGCGAATGGCATGAAGTTTACCGCTTACGGCGACCAAGGCGAGGAAATCAGGGCGAGTATCTATTATTCCGTGGGTGGTGGTTTTGTGGTCGATGAAAGCGCGACAACGGGAGAGGCGCCAATTGTTGCTGATGAGACCGAGCTGCCCTACCCCTTTACTACAGGCGCTGAGCTGCTGAGGTTGTGTGAAGAAACGGGTCTTTCAATTAGCAACATTATGTTAGAAAACGAGAAAGTTTGGCGCGATGAGGCGGAGATAAAGGCCGAAATTCTAAAAATTTGGCAAGTAATGAAAGAGTGTGTAGATCGTGGCTGCAAGACCGAGGGTATTTTGCCGGGTGGCTTAAAGGTTAAGCGACGAGCAGCGGATCTGTTGTGTCAGCTCAGTAAGCCAACCAAGCTTGAGAAGGATCCACTCAGCCCAATTCCAATGGACTGGGTGACGCTTTATGCACTGGCAGTGAATGAAGAGAATGCGGGTGGTGGTCGGGTGGTCACGGCACCAACCAATGGTGCGGCAGGCATTATTCCTGCGGTTTTGCACTATCATCTGAATTTTCGTAATGGCAAGGAAGAGGACGTTGTACGCTTTATGCTGACGGCGGCGGCGATCGGCATTCTATATAAGGAAAATGCCTCCATCAGTGGTGCAGAAGTTGGCTGTCAGGGTGAAGTGGGTTCTGCCTGCTCGATGGCTGCCGGTGCGTTGGCTGAAGTGCTGGGTGGTTCGCCAGAGCAGGTCGAAAATGCCGCCGAAATTGGTATGGAGCATAATCTTGGCCTGACCTGCGATCCGGTTGGCGGTTTGGTTCAGGTGCCTTGTATTGAGCGTAATGCGATGGCGTCGGTAAAAGCCATCGCTGCTGCGCGGATGGCATTACGTGGCGATGGTCAGCATTACGTGTCGCTTGATAAGGTTATTAAAACCATGCGTGATACCGGAAAGGATATGAAGGTTAAATACAAGGAAACCGCACGTGGTGGTTTGGCCGTCAATGTACTGGCGGTGCCGGTGAATATTATTGAGTGTTAAGCCTTTGCGCTGACTTGAGTCATTGTCGCTTCGACCAAGTAAGGTGCGTTGAAAAGCGAGAGAATGAATTCCGGGCTGATAGCTTTAGTCGCCATTGCTGAAACAGTCCGGTTTTTCGAACTGAAATCACGGAGACGTTATTTTGGCACCTGCCCCCCTGTTAACCACTGCCCTCCACTCCCTGCACCTTGAATTGGGTGCCAAAATGGTGCCTTTCGCGGGTTATCAAATGCCCGTTCAATATCCACAGGGCATTATTCAAGAACACCTGCATACTCGTGAGCAGGCGGGGCTATTTGATGTGTCGCACATGGGGCAAATTATCGTCAGTGGGCCAACGGCATCAGCAGGTTTGGAAAAACTGCTGCCTATTGATCTGGATACGCTGCCAGTTAACCAACAGCGTTACAGCTTGCTGACCAATCAAAAAGGCGGTGTGCGGGATGATGTAATGGTGTGTCGCCGTGGTGAAGCGGATTATTTGTTGGTGGTTAATGCGGCCTGTAAATCCGACGATTATGCTTATCTCCGTGCCCATCTTGACCCTGAAAATAGCGTTGAAATGTTACCAGACCAGGCGTTATTAGCCTTACAGGGGCCAGCCAGTGCGGCGGTGATGGCTAAGTTGGCTCCTGACATGGCTGAGCTGAAATTCATGCAAGCCTGTGAAGGTAACATTGCAGGGGTTCGTTGCCTGGTGACTCGATCGGGTTATACCGGTGAAGACGGGTTTGAAATTTCAGTTGCTGCACAGCATGTGGAAATGCTGGCTCGTGCCCTGTTGGCATTTGAGACAGTTGAAATGATTGGTTTGGGGGCGAGGGATTCCCTGCGATTGGAGGCAGGGTTATGCCTGTATGGCCACGAGTTGCATGCCGATATTAGTCCGGTTGAGGCGGGGTTAGGCTGGACAGTTGCCAAGTCCCGTCGGTCAGAGGGTAAAAAGGCAGGAAATTTTCCCGGTGCGGACCAAATTTTGCAACAAATATCGGGCACCCTAACGCGGAAAAGGGTAGCATTGCGGTCACAGGAAAAGGCGCCTATTCGAGCTGAAACAGAGCTACAAAGCCTGTCGGGGGAAACCATAGGTATCGTTACCAGTGGCTGTTATTCACCGGTGCTTGAGAGCGCTCTTGCCATGGCCTATGTGACAAGCCGGTTTGCCAAGACGGGCACCCAGTTACAGGCGTTAGTGCGCGGTAAGGCTCGGCCAGTTGAGGTGGTTGATCTGCCCGTTGTTGCACATCGTTATTACTATTGATTGAAAGAGGAAAAAGCATGTCTGAGCGTAAATATACCGACCAACACGAATGGCTAGAGGCCGATGGTGAGCTGATTACGGTTGGCATCACGGATTTTGCGCAAAGTGAGTTGGGCGATATCGTTTTTGTTGAACTGCCTGAAGAGGGTGCGGCACTGAAGGCGGGCGATGAAGTCATTGTGATTGAATCGGTTAAAGCTGCTGGCGAAGTTGGTTCACCGCTTAATGGTGTGGTTGAAGCCGTCAACGAGCTGTTAGCCGATGCGCCGGAGACGATTAACGAAGATCCAACCGGTGCCGGCTGGCTGATTAAGGTGCGTACCGATGAAGCACCTGACTTAAGTGGCTTTATGGACGAAGCGAGCTACAAGGCTTTTACGGAAGACTGTTAATTAACGCTATGCTTTAAGCAGAGAAGGACTTGCTATTATTCCTTCTCTGCAGCGGGCAAAATCGCCCGCCTTCGGCCATACTGATATTGAGCATGAGTAACTCAATGAAAGGAGGCATGTTATGGCAAATCGTCTGTTCAGGCTCACCGATCTGAACATAAATGACGACTTTATATCCCGCCACATTGGCACAGATGCCAATGAACAGCGTTATATGCTGGATTTGCTCGGCCTGCCCTCGCTGCAGGCGCTGATTGATGAGGTGGTGCCACAGGCTATTTATTCACCTAATCGCCTGGCCTTGTCAGACAGTTGTACCGAACAGCAGGCTTTGGCTGAATTAAGAGACATTGCCGATAGCAATCAAGTGTTAAAATCCTACATTGGGCAAGGTTATTTCAACTGCCATACCCCCAGTGTTATTCAGCGCAATATCAGTATGGACGAAGCGAGCTACAAGGCTTTTACGGAAGACTGTTAATTAACGCTATGCTTTAAGCAGAGAAGGACTTGCTATTATTCCTTCTCTGCAGCGGGCAAAATCGCCCGCCTTCGGCCATACTGA
>LUKI01000031.1 GCA_001593685.1 Gammaproteobacteria bacterium F7 | reverse complement strand
AACTACAGCAGCGCGTGCAGTACTTACTCGATGGTCTCGTCAAGCACCCGGATATTACCGTCATCAGCCCCACCACCCTTCATCGACGAGCCGGTATTGTTACCTTCCGTCACAAGTTGATCAGCGCACCAAAACTCCACCAAACCCTGATGGATAAAAACATTATCTGTGCGCACCGTGGTGGCGGCGTTCGTTTCTCACCACATTTTTACATACCCTTTGAAAAGCTCGATGAGGCTCTCAACCTTCTCGACTAATCACCAAACACAAGAATAAATAGAAAAATTGAGCTATATGTTTGATAGCAACGTCTAAGCTTTAGTGGCTTTGTACATTCATCAGGAGCAACATGCGCGCTTTTCTTTCATTTCTAGGACAAAAAATTACTCACTGGTTAAACCGTGAGCGCGACCCCGTCGCAACGCCGATGAGTGATTTTGAGCGCATTCGTCATGAACTTCGCCCCTGTGACGTACTTTTAGTGGAAGGTCGCACGCGTATCAGCGATGTTATTCGAATCATTACCCAAAGCCCCTGGACACATGCGGCATTGTACATAGGCCGACTGCACGATATCGAAGACCCAAAATTCCGGGCACGGGCCGCAGATTATTTCGGCGGTGACCCTGACGTTCAACTGATTGCCGAAAGTTTGCTTGGCGAAGGCACCGTCATTCGCCCATTAACGAATTACGAAAAAGACCATCTGCGTATCTGTCGTCCAAAAAGCCTGTCTCACCGAGACAGCCAGCAAGCCATTAACTTTGCAATTAGCCGCTTGGGGTTCGAATATGACATGCGCCAAATACTCGACTTGGCGCGCTTTCTATTTCCCTGGACTATTTTACCGCGCCGCTGGCGATCCAGTCTGTTTGTTCATAATGCAGGGCGCCCTACTCGCACCGTGTGCTCAACCATGATTGCTGAAGCCTTTGCCTATATTCAATTCCCAATACTGCCTCTGGTGCGCAGCACCAAAGACAATGAGATGCGCTTGTTCCGCCGAAACCCACGTATTTGCAC
Source organism: Gammaproteobacteria bacterium F7 (assembly GCA_001593685.1). Taxonomy (GTDB): domain Bacteria; phylum Pseudomonadota; class Gammaproteobacteria; order Pseudomonadales; family IMCC2047; genus IMCC2047. The sequence goes on along the minus strand of LUKI01000031.1, from coordinate 18,404 downwards.
ACCTAGAGATTTTGACTACTCACCCTATTTCGAGATTATTAAGTATCCCTTCATCGATTGTGATGAGTACGGCTCTTACCGTTTGCTTCCCTGGCACGGCTCCAGTGACATGCTCGACGAGCGCGTGCTATTTGACCATGCTGAGCCTAAGTCAGCTAAGAAGAAAAGCCGCAAAAAAACTAAAAAAGAAGCCTCTGACGTCGACCAAGATAATTATTTAATTGAAAGCGAAGAAAGTGAGCTGCAACGCCAGCGCGATCCACTGATCGAAGAGATACTCAGTACCGAAAATGAAGTCGCTGAAAAGATAAAAGAAGAAGTTAAAGAAGAAACAGGCAAGTCTTAGCTGACAGAAATATTAAACAAATTAAAATAGTTCTGACGTGTTATCTGAGCTAACTCTTCGACTGAAATACCGCGTAACTCGGCTAAAAATTTAGCCACCTCAGCGACATATTTTGGCTCATTCTTTTTACCCCGATACGGAACAGGAGCAAGATAGGGAGAATCCGTTTCAATTAGCAATCGATCCAACGGGATTTGTTTTGCTACTTCCCGCAACTCAGTCGCATTCTTGAACGTCACAATGCCAGACAGAGAAATATAATAATTCATATCCATGGCCTGCTTAGCCATTTCCCAGCTTTCGGTAAAACAGTGCAGCACGCCCGCCAGCTCAGGGTCACCCTCACTACGAATAATATCCAAGGTATCCTGTTGTGCATCTCGGGTATGGATAATCACAGGTTTACGACAGATTTTAGCCGCCTGCATATGTTTTACGAACTGGGTTTGCTGCTGCGCAGCACGCTCCTTATCGTAAAAATAATCCAACCCTGTTTCACCAATCGCAACCACTTTTGGGTGTTGAGCCAGCTCCGCTAGTTGCTCAGCGGTGACCTCTGCATCACTGTCCTGTAAAGGATGAACACCCACTGAAGCATGTACCTTTTCATACTGCTCAGCAATGCCCAGCACATCCGGCAGTTTGGCAAGACTGATCGCGACGCAGAGCATATGATCAACACCCTCGTCACGGGCCGCTGTAATAGCTTTATTTAAATCGCCGTCATAGGGCGCAAGATCAAGACGATCCAGATGGCAGTGGGAGTCAACCAGCACAAAAAAACCTTAAATTAAACGCATATGAAAAGCAGGAATTAAAGTGTATAAGTGGGGCGATCTGAGTCTAACGTGCCAGCCAGGTAAGTCTCAATCTTTTTCAGCACGGTATCGTCTTCGTTATTGAACTGAATACCAATACCTGCTGCGCGGCTACTTTGAGCACCCTTGGGCGTAATCCAGACCACTTTTCCAGCAATAGGGAGCTTTTCTGGCTCATCCATCAGCGAAAGAAGAATAAATACCTCGGCACCCAACTTATACTTTTTATTGGTCGGAATAAATAAACCACCACCTTTAATAAAGGGCATAAAAGCTGCGTACAGCACCGCTTTATCTTTGATAGTTAAAGATAATATTCCGTTTCTTGGGCCGCCATCAGCCATAAATAATACAACTCGTAAATACTATTAATGATGCTCAAAACACTGAGCCCAGCTAATCAGCAGTGACTCAAGCAAGAGAATTTTATTCGGGTTATGCCCCGAGAGCAACGCCTGACGATGTTGCTGCAAAGAATCTAGGTATAAATATAGCCTATTAAGCTGAGCTTGCTCAGCCGTTTTCATTAAAAAGCCTGCTAAATCCTGATTTTTAAGCTGTTTTTCATCCGCCACCTGCGCGGCCTTGATAACATCAGCCACCCAAACCTGCAACCACTGAACGACATCAAGCGGCTCATACTCCTGCAAACTCTGCGCTACACCAGCCGGATGACTTTTACCCTGCTGAACTTCAGCCAGGCCACGATAAATTGTTTTACGTTTCTCCAGCGCCTGCTCTTCATGCAGCTGCAATGCAAGCAACGGAGCATTGTCAGCCATCACTAATAACTGCGCTAAGGCATCGTTACTAACACCCTGCTCTGCTAACCACTGAGTCGCCTGCCCCACCGAAGGCACACCAAAATCAAGTTGATGGCAACGACTACGAATGGTGGCAACAATTTGAGCTGGTTGATCGGATACCAGAATAAACACTGTGTTTGGCTGAGGCTCCTCAAGATCCTTCAATAGCGCATTGGCTGAGCTTATATTCAAACAATCAGCCGGCTGTAAAATAATCACCTTGTAGCCATTGAGCTGGGCTGTTTTTCCACAGAACGTCTTCAGCGCTCGAATTTGATCCACCTTGATGACACGGCTTTTCTCTTCAGTCGATATCTCAATAAAATCGGGATGAGTTCCGGCTGACAGTAAGTGACAACCTTTACATTGACCACAGGCTTTTCCATCAACAGGCTGTGAACACAACAGACTCTCAGCCAAAGCCTGAGCAAATAATCGTTTTCCGGTACCCGCATGGCCGCTCAACAACAACGCATGCGGCAAATGATTTTGTTGATATTGGTTCAGCAAACGCTGCCAGTGATCGACCTGCCATGGCAAGGGCGCGCATTGAGACATGGAGTTAGCCATCCATCAATCCTTGCTTGACTAAAAAGGGTCGCAGAGCCGCTTCAATATCGCCCTGCACGGCGGCTAAAGGCTGGCTGGCATCAACGACACAAAAACGCTCGGGCTCTGCCTGTGCACGTTGCAAATAGGTATGACGTACCTTCTCAAAGAACGCCTGTTTTTCACGTTCAAAACGATCCAGTTCACCACGCTGGCCGGCACGGCTAAGTCCGACTTCTACGGGAACATCCAGCAACAGGGTTAAATTCGGCCTGAGATCACCCTGAACCATCTGTTCCAAATTAGCGATCATCTCCATCGATAACTCTCGGCCGCCGCCCTGATAGGCGTAGGTTGCGTCAGTAAAACGATCACTCAGCACCCAACCACCCTGCGCTAATGTTGGTTTAATCAACTGCCCTAAATGCTGTGCACGGGCGGCAAACACCAACAACAGCTCAGCATCATTATTGAGTGCTTCATCACGATTGTTCAGTAATAAGCCCCGAATTTCTTCAGCCAGCGGCGTACCACCTGGTTCGCGCGTTACCGTCAGATCAACACCAAGCGCCTGCAAATACTGTTGTATAAAGGCCATGTTGGTGGTCTTACCAACCCCTTCGATGCCCTCAACGGTAATAAATACACCCGCCTGTTGTGTCATGGTAATCCGTAAAATGGTTAATTGGCTGGACTGGAGCGGTACTGTTCAACGCGTTTTAACTGGTAGCGTCGTACCGCTTCATTGTGTTGCTGGAGTGTATCAGAAAAGAAATGACTGCCATCCCCTTTGGCAACGAAATACAAACTTTTACCCGCCTGTGGGTGCAGTGCGGCATGAATTGCTTCACGTCCCACCATAGCAATCGGCGTCGGTGGCAAAGCGGGAATCACGTAGGTGTTATAGGGCGTATATTGCTTCAGGTGCTTACGGCGAATATTACCTTTATAACTGTCGCCCAGGCCGTAAATAATCGTGGGGTCTGTTTGCAAGCGCATCCCCTTTTGCAGACGACGAACAAACACGCCTGCAATCTCTGCCCGTTCACTCGGCTGGCCTGTTTCTTTTTCGACAATTGAAGCCATAATCAATGCTTCATAAGGCGTTTCATAGGGTAAGTTTTCAGCTCTTTGTTGCCACTCTTCGGCAAGTATTGTTTCCAGGCGTTTAAAGGCACGACGCAAAATATCTTCGTCAGAGGTACCGAGTGTAAACTGGTAGCTATCCGGGAAAAAAAGCCCTTCAGGATGACGAGTCTCATCACCCAATTTGGTCATAATTTCAGAGGGCTTAAGTCCAGTTAATTTATGTTCCAACTTCTCTTCAGCCGCTAACGCCTGTAAAAACTGCTTAAAGGTCCAGCCCTCAACTAACGTAATTTGATGCTGAATGACCTCACCTTTAATCAACTTATCGAGCATCGCCACAGGTGAAAGCCCGGTTTCAAATTGGTATTCACCGGCCTGCACCCGGGTCGCCTTTCCTGTCAGCCGCGCATAGATCTTCCAAAGATTGGGGTTGGTAATCAAACCTTGGTGTTGGAGCTTTGCTGCAATACTTGAAAAGCCGCTACCCGCCTTGATTTGAACTTTTTGGCTCTCAAACTCTACCGCCTGGTTTAGGTAGTTATAGGCATAAAAAAACGCCACTGTAGCCAGTACCAACAGGGCCAGCGCTAAAATTTTAAGTTTGCTAAACAGTTTCATCAAACGCCTTCAGTCAGCAGTCTGTTGATACGGGCCTGAATAATCTGCGTCTCCGGGCCTTTATCAAAGCACAGGTCATCCCACTGCGTAATCGGCCATAAGCCAATCACGCTGTTGGTCAGGAATAACTCATCCGCGTCTTTAAATTCATCCACACCCAGACTCACTTCACGGCTCTCAAGCCCCATTGCTGCTGCATTTTCCAACACAAAGTCGCGCATAATGCCCTGCACACCGGCCTGGCTCAGCTCAGGAGTCAACAACACACCCTCTTTGACGGCAAACACATTGCTCATGGTGCCCTCAACGACCTTGCCGCTTAAATCACAAACGATGCCCTCGGCAATGGTCGTACCCTGCCACTCAGCACGAGCCAACACCTGATCGAGGCGGTTTAAATGCTTCATGCCTGCCATCCGGGGATTTAACGGTAGTTGATACTGACAGCTAATAACCTTCACACCTTCGGAACGATCAGAGGGGTACACGGGCAAAGAGAATAGAGAAACAATACGTTGAGTATTGGTTACCTCAGGGGCGGCATAGCCCCGACCACCACTGCCGGCGGTAATTATGATTTTTATGACACCTTCTTTTTCCAGCCCACAGAGTTGAGTGACATCCTTCATCAAACTAGACGCCAGCTGCGCAGGCACATCAATAGCAAGCCGTTCACAGCCCTTCTGAAGGCGCTCCATATGCTGTTCCCAAAGCACTGGTCTGCCCTGGCTCAGGCGAATCGTTTCAAATAGACCATGCCCATAGGCCAAACCACGATCAGAAATACTCAGCGAATCGCAGCTTTTTCCGTTAATTAAGGTTCGGGGCAATGCTGTTGGTGAAGACACTTTTGCAACCACTCAGGAATGAAGGAATTAAAAGTATAGAGAAAATCTTTCGGAAAGGAATCAAGGTGCTGGAAAACCAGCACCTTAAAAAGTGACTACTTAAGCTTTTGGAATACCAAAGAACCGTTAGTTCCACCGAAACCAAAGGAGTTAGAAACAGCAACATCGATATTACGCTGCTGAGCAGTGTGAGCCACATAATTCAGATCACAACCTTCATCCGGGTTATCCAGGTTAATCGTTGGCGGAGCAACGTTATCCTGAACCGCCAGCACACTGAAGATAGCCTCAACAGCACCCGCTGCACCCAGCAGGTGACCAATCATGGATTTAGTCGAGCTTACTGCAACATTCTTCGCTGCATCACCCATCACGGATTTAACCGCCAACGTTTCAGCAACGTCACCGGCAGGCGTTGAGGTACCGTGAGCATTGATATAATCAATCGCATCAGCGTTTAAACCGGCATCACGAATTGCGTTGCTCATGGAAGCCGCCGCACCGCTGCCGTCTTCCGGTGGAGAAGTCATGTGATACGCATCACCACTCATACCAAAGCCGGTCAGTTCAGCATAGATTTTTGCACCGCGTGCTTTAGCGTGTTCGTACTCTTCCAGCACCATCACACCAGCACCATCGGAAAGAACAAAGCCATCACGGTCTTTATCCCAAGGACGGCTAGCCGCTTGAGGATCATCATTACGCGTTGATAGTGCGCGTGCCGCAGCGAAACCACCCAGCCCCAGCTGCGATGTTGCCATTTCAGCGCCACCGGCAATCATCACGTCGGCATCACCTTGCTGAATCATACGCGCAGAGAAACCAATGTTATGAGTACCTGTTGTACAGGCTGTCACGATAGCGATGTTTGGTCCTTTGTAGCCATACTTGATCGACAGGTTACCGGAAATCATGTTGATAATACTGCCCGGCACAAAGAACGGCGAAATCTTACGAGGACCACTGGCCTTAATCGCATCGTAGTTCTTTTCGATCATGGTCAAACCACCGATACCGGAACCAACCGCTACCCCAATACGCGCAGCATTTTCTTCTGTTGTTTCCAGGCCAGAGTCTTCAATTGCCTGAATCGAAGCCACCATACCGTATTGGATAAAAGTATCCATCTTGCGCGCTTCTTTAGGTGCCAGGTACTGGCCCATATCAAGTCCGCGAATAGAGCCACCAAAACGTGTTGTATAGGCCGAAGTATCGAACAGATCAATCGGTGCAATACCGCTTTTTCCTGCAACAATATTTTCCCAGCTTTCACTGACCGTATTCCCCAACGGAGTTACAGCACCTAAACCTGTTACCACTACTCGTCTACGCGACATACCTTAGTTCTCCAACCTACTTTTGCGCTTAAAAACAAAAAAGCCGCGCTACACATAAGTGTGCGCGGCTTTAAAACTGATACTGACTGCTTACAGATTATCGTTGATGTAATCAATTGCCAGCTGAACAGTTGTGATTTTTTCTGCTTCTTCGTCAGGAATTTCAGTTTCAAATTCCTCTTCCAGAGCCATTACCAGCTCAACAGTATCGAGTGAGTCAGCACCCAGATCTTCAACGAAAGAAGACTCGTTGGTTACTTCTTCGTCTTTAACACCCAGTTGTTCGCAAACAATCTTTTTAACGCGATCTTCAGTACTCATAACCTTTGTAACTCCTATGGATAATTTAAAGGTCTCAGCAATTTTGCCAAAATTCTTATAGTAAACTCGTATCTGCCGAGCCGCTGTTCTGGCCCGTCTGAATGAGTTGGCATCTTATCAAAGTTTTCAGCTTATACAATACTCATTAGTTATAACGAGCCGTATTTTTATACAAAAAACACATACTGCTAATCAGCATGTTTACATATACATGCCGCCATTAACGTGCAATGTCTCGCCCGTCACGTAACCCGCAGCTTCGCTGGCCAAGTAACCAACAGCCGCACCGATTTCTTCAGGCTGACCAAGACGCTGAACAGGCACAGCCGACAACATATTAGCTTTATGTTCATCCGACAGCTCTTTGGTCATATCAGTATCAATAAAGCCAGGCGCTACACTATTTACCGTGATGCCACGAGAACCAACTTCACGTGCCAAAGAACGGCTAAAACCTTCTACGCCCGCTTTAGCCGCCGCATAGTTAGCCTGTCCCGCATTACCCATCGTGCCAACGACTGAACTGATGTTGATGATACGACCCCAGCGTGCCTTGGTCATACCACGCAGCACCGCTTTGGATACCCGGAAAATTGACGTTAGGTTAGTATTAATAACGGCATCCCACTCATCTTCCTTCATACGCAACATAATGTTATCGCGGGTAATACCGGCATTATTGACCAGAATAGTTGGAGCGCCAAATTGCTCATTGATTTGTGCAATGGCGGTATCAATTGAGTCCTGTGAGGATACATCCAATACAATGCCGGTACCTGCATTACCCACTTCAGCCAGGCTGGCTTTAATTTTTTCAGCGCCAGATTCTGACGTTGCTGTACCAATCACTGTCGCGCCCTGAGAAGCCAGTTGCAGCGCAATCGCTTTACCAATACCACGCGTTGCGCCAGTCACCAGCGCGATTTTTCCTTCAATGCTCATAATTAATATCCAGTTTTATCTATTCAGGATTTGCCAACAGCTCAACATCGGCAACCGTTGCCACAGCTAAACCACGGCTAATTCGTTTATTCAGACCACTCAGCACTTTACCAGGACCGCATTCCAACATGCGCTCAACACCCTTTCCGGCCATATTGTTAACACAGTCAACCCACAGCACCGGACGGTATAACTGCTGCACCAGATTATCCTTAATGGCAGTCGCATCCATTGTGACTTCAGCGGTGACATTTTGCAGCACGGGAATATCCGGCGTATTAACCGTGACAGCTTCCAGCTCAGCAGCCAATTGTTCAGCCGCGGGCTTCATCAAAGCACAGTGAGAAGGCACACTCACAGGCAGCGGCAAAGCACGCTTAGCCCCCGCCTCTTTACACAACTCAATAGCACGATTGACAGCGTCAGTTTGACCTGCAATCACCACCTGACCCGGAGAGTTGTAGTTTACCGCGGAAACCACCTCACCTTGAGCAGCTTGCTCACAAGCCGACTCAATGGCCGCGTCATCCAAACCAATAATGGCCGCCATCGCACCTTCTCCCGCAGGAACGGCTGACTGCATGAATAGACCACGCTTATTAACCAGCTTTACAGCATCTTCAAAAGCAATTGCACCCGCACAAACCAAGGCGCTGTATTCGCCCAGGCTGTGACCTGACATATAAGCAGGCTTGGCTCCACCCTGCTCATTCCAAACTCGCCACAGGGCAACACTGGCCGTTAATAACGCAGGTTGCGTCATATCGGTACGGTTTAACTCTTCGGCAGGCCCTTCCTGAGTCAGCTGCCACAGATCAGTACCCAATACGGCCGAGGCCTCATCAAAGGTGGCTTTTACCTGTGGAAACTTCTCCGCCACATCAGCCAACATGCCGACGGCTTGAGATCCCTGCCCCGGAAATACAAATGCTAAAGATTCGCTCATATTTTTTTCCTAATTCTAATCATTTCAAGCTTACTAACTGTTCTTCTAACACTCTCACAAGAAGCCTGTGCCTCCCATAACAGCCAAAATAACTACTTCACCAAACTGTCGCTAATCAGTTGCGGCACATTGGTTTCGATTTCCCGCACGGCGCGCTTAACCGCCTGAGCAAAACTGCGCTCATCGGCATTACCATGACTTTTAATAACAATACCTTTCAGGCCAAGTAAGCTGGCTCCATTTCGGTTTGCCGGATTTATTTGCTCAGCTAGCTTTTTAAAAGTTGGCCTGGCTAACAAACCAATAAAACGCGTAAAGAGGTTTTGTCCCAACGCCTGTTTGAGCAATTCACCAATCATACTGGCCAGCCCCTCACTGGTTTTCAGGGCCACATTCCCAACAAAACCATCACAGACAATGACCTCGGCACGACCAGAAAAAATATCGTTGCCTTCAACAAAACCAATATAATTCAGTCCACTCCGATCCTTTAACAACTCAGCCGTTTCACGAACCTGCTCATTACCCTTTGTCGCTTCATGACCAACATTCAGCAAACCTACCCGCGGCTTTTCACAGTCATCTACAGCCTGCGAAACAATCGACCCCATGATAGCAAACTGTTGTAGCTGTTTAGGCGTACAGTCGAGATTAGCGCCCAGGTCCAGCACGTGACAATGCCCATTCAGCGTTGGCACTTCAGAAATAAAAGCAGGTCGATCAATGCCTTCAGGAGTTCCCAACAGAAAACGCCCTAGCGCCATTAATGCACCGGTATTTCCGGCACTGACACAGGCGCTGGCTTTACCCTCTTTAACCCATGTTAAAGCGACAGCCATCGAAGAGTCTTGTTTGTTACGCAGTGCGCTAGCGGGAGGCTCATCCATCGCCACAACCGATCGGCTATGGACGATTTCAAAACGAGATTGAAAATCACAGGCATTGGCAGGCAAAGCGGCGTTGATGGCCACCTGATCGCCAATAAAGATGAGCCGTAGCTCAGAATGGTTTGGCAAACACTTAAAGGCTGCCGGAACGGTGACGCGGGGACCATAATCCCCGCCCATTGCATCTACTGCAATCGAGACCGAAAGACTCAAAATTACTCGTCGTCGTTAACGTCTACTACTTTTTTACCACGGTAGAAACCATCAGCAGTCATGTGATGACGACGGTGAGTTTCACCTGTCACTGAATCAGTGGCTAAAGTTGGTCCGCTCAGAGCATCGTGCGAACGACGCATGCCACGACGTGAACGGGTCTTTTTGTTTTGTTGTACGGCCATGTTTTACTCCAAAAAAAACTATTTTTGATTCTTTAGCTCGGCAAGCACCGCAAAAGGATTGGTCTTGTCCTGCTGTATTTCTTCATCTTTATCCTGATAGGAAGTGTCAATTTCACACTCACCCTCAGGGTGTGTCGCCACGATCGGCAGGCTCAACATCAGCTCCTGTTCAATCAGTGGCCATAATTCAACTTCAGGCTCACTTAATAGCAACGGGTCATAATAACCCGGCAATGCTTTAACAGCATCTTCGTGACGCGCAATTGCCAGATTAATATTACCGGCAACAGCAAGACTAACTGGCTGCAGACATCGCTGACACTGCATTGTCACGTCTGCCTGTAAAGAGCCGCTAATAACACGCAGCCCTTCTTCGTCTTTACCAAAGCTTAAAGCAACTTTAATATCACCTTCACAGCTAATCACCGACTCCTGCAAACGCTGGCATTCGGACAATGCTACAGTGCCTTCAAGATCAATGCGCTGCTCCACTAATTTAAGCGGTTCGATAACTCTTGGCAGGGGTGCGACTGACATAGGCGCGCAATAATAGGGCCAGTGCCTTGATATGTCAAAGAAAATCAAGGCATTTTAGGCAATATGGAGTGGTATTAAAAAAGCACCTTAATAATAAGCATTGGTGCGATCAGCATGGTCGGTCATATCTCGAATTTCGGTCAACTCGGGAATATGTTCACGCAACGTCTTCTCAACGCCCTCTTTCAGCGTTACATCAACCGAACTACAACCCTGGCAGCCACCACCGAATTTCAAAACGGCCACCGTTTCATCGGCAATTTCCATTAAACTCACTTCACCACCATGCGAAGCCAGCATCGGATTCACTTCTGTCCACAGCACATAATTGACACGCTCTTCCAACGTGCTGTTTTCATTTACTTTGGGTAGCTTTGAGTTTGGCGCTTTAATGGTTAACTGACCGCCCATACGGTCTTTGTTGTAATCAATATTGGCCTCTTCCAGATAGGGTAAGCTCTTTTCCTCTAAATAGGTTGGAAACGGCATACCTTCTAACTTCACATCACCCTCTTTTTCCTCACCAGGGCGACTATAGGCCAAGCAGGTTTCCGCTTGCGGCGTACCGGGCTGCAACACAAAAATTCGCACACCGACGCCCTTCTGCTCCTGACCAGCGAGAAGCTCTACCAGATAATCCTGGGCACTTGGGGTAATTTCAATCATTTGGCTCACGATAATACCTCTACATCAAACCGACTTTTAGATAATGCTGCGCATTGTACGCGATGTTAAACCTGAGTAAAACATTCAAGTTTTATTATTGTCGCCCGTCTAATCTAATAAATAAAGTCGAAAACCCCGTCATATCTGGTAAAATATCGCCCCTTTTGTAGCAACACCCCTTATCAAGCACAGTTAAAGGTAACACTATGTCAGTAAATCAGCAGCGCATCAGCGCCCTACATTCAGCTTTAAAAGACCGCATCCTGGTTCTTGATGGCGGCATGGGCACCATGATTCAGACCTATGGTCTGGAAGAAGCTGATTACCGTGGCGAACGCTTTAAGGACTTTGACAAGCTATTAAAAGGAAACAACGATTTATTAAGCTTGACACAGCCGGATATCATTCGCGAAATCCAGCGCGCCTATCTTGACGCTGGCGCCGATATTCTGGAAACCAACACCTTTAACTCTAACGCCATTTCACAGGCTGATTACACACTTGAAGCCTTAAGTCATGAGCTAAACCTTGCTGGCGCAAAACTGGCCCGCGAAGTAGCCGACGAATTTACCGCCAAAAACCCGGACAAACCTCGTTTTGTTGCGGGCATTATCGGTCCAACAAGCCGTACAGCAACCCTATCTCCCGATGTAAATGACCCGGGTTTTCGAAACGTTACCTTTGACCAACTGGTTGAAAACTACACCGAGGCAACGGCAGGCCTGATTGAAGGTGGTGTTGATATCATCATGATTGAAACGGTATTCGACACCCTTAACGCCAAGGCTGCAATCTACGCGGTAAAAAGCTACTTCATGGACCATGACGTTGAGCTGCCAATCATGATCTCTGGCACCATTACCGATGCCAGTGGCCGCACACTTTCCGGTCAAACCACTGAAGCTTTCTGGAACTCTATCGCCCACGCCAAACCACTTTCGGTTGGCTTAAACTGCGCACTGGGCGCTACCGACATGCGCCCCTACGTGGAAGAGCTCGCCACCAAAGCAGACACCAACGTTAGCGCGCACCCGAATGCCGGCCTGCCCAACGAATTTGGAGAGTACGACCAAAGCCCCGAAGAAATGGCCGAAATCGTCGGCGAATTCCTTGAGTCCGGCCTGCTAAACATCGTTGGTGGTTGCTGCGGTACGACCCCCGACCACATTCGCGCCATTGCCGAAAAAGCCGCCCAGTGCAACCCGCGCGAAATCCCTGATATTGAAATGCAGTGCCGCCTGAGCGGCTTGGAAGCTTTCAACATTGGTCCTGACTCGCTATTTGTCAACGTTGGTGAGCGTACCAACGTGACCGGCTCAGCCATGTTCAAACGTCTGATCCTGGAAGAGGAATTCGATACAGCATTAACGGTAGCCCGCGAACAGGTAGAAAACGGCGCTCAGGTAATCGACATCAACATGGACGAAGGCATGCTTGACTCTGAAGCAGCCATGGTCAAATTCCTTAACCTGATCGCCTCTGAACCGGACATTTCGCGCGTTCCCATCATGCTTGATTCGTCGAAATGGGAAATTATCGAAGCCGGCCTGAAATGCGCACAGGGCAAATGTGTTGTGAACTCCATCAGCATGAAGGAAGGTGAAGAACAGTTCATCGACCACGCCCGCAAGTGCATGCTGCATGGCGCGGCTGTCATCATCATGGCTTTCGACGAAGATGGCCAGGCCGACAACCTGCAGCGCAAAATCGAAATTTCCAAACGCTCCTACGACCTGCTGGTCAACGAAGTAGGCTACCCACCTCAGGATATTATTTTCGACCCAAACATCTTTGCCATTGCCACCGGCATCGAAGAACACAACAACTACGCAGTGGACTTCATCGAAGCAACGCGGTGGATTAAGCAAAACCTGCCACATGCCATGATTTCCGGTGGCGTGAGTAACGTATCCTTCTCATTCCGCGGTAACAACCCGGTTCGTGAAGCAATCCACTCGGTATTCCTCTACCACGCTATTCAGGCAGGCTTGACCATGGCCATCGTCAACGCTGGTCAGCTGGCTGTTTATGACGACCTGCCCGAAGAACTACGCGAAAAAGTGGAAGACGTGGTCCTCAACCGCACACCAGACGCCACCGAAAACCTGTTGGCAATTGCCGACAACTACCGAGGCGATGGCAAGAAGAAGGAAGAGGAAGACCCCGAATGGCGCCAATGGCCCGTCAAAAAACGTCTTGAGCATTCACTGGTTAAGGGCATCAATGCCTTTATCGAGGAAGACACCGAAGAAGCCCGCCAGCAGGCCGAACGTCCGATTCACGTCATCGAAGGCCCGCTGATGGACGGCATGAACGTCGTCGGCGACCTGTTCGGTTCCGGCAAAATGTTCCTACCGCAGGTGGTTAAAAGCGCTCGCGTTATGAAGCAAGCCGTTGCCTACCTACTGCCTTTTATTGAGGCAGAAAAGGACGGCGCCGTATCTCAGTCAAACGGTAAAATCCTGATGGCAACCGTAAAAGGCGACGTACACGATATCGGCAAAAACATCGTTGGCGTGGTACTACAATGTAATAACTTCGAAGTGATTGACCTGGGCGTTATGGTTCCTTGCGAACAATTACTTAAAGTGGCCAAAGAAGAGAATGTCGACATCATCGGCCTGAGCGGCCTGATTACGCCATCGCTGGATGAAATGGTACACGTCGGCAAAGAAATGCAGCGCCTGGACTACGACATCCCCGTCATGATCGGCGGCGCTACAACGTCAAAAGCTCACACCGCAGTTAAGATCGAACCTCAATACCAAAACGACCTCACTGTGTATGTCGCTGATGCCTCGCGCTCAGTAAGCATCGCCTCTCGTTTAATGAACCCAGATCTAAAACCCTCCCTGATCGAAGAGGTTCGCACAGAATATGAAGGTGTCCGCTTCCGCAACAAAAACCGTCGCGCAAAATCTGAGCTGCTGACTTACGAGCAAGCCTGCGATAACGGATTCGATTTTGAATGGGAAGCCTATACACCACCCAAACCAACCTTCACCGGCATAAAAGTATTTGAAGACTATTCGCTAGAAGAGCTTGTTGATTACATCGATTGGACACCCTTCTTTATCACCTGGGAATTGGCGGGGAAATACCCAAGAATCTTTGATGACAAAGTGATTGGCGAACAGGCACGTCACCTGTTTGATGACGCCCAGGCGCTATTAAAACAAATCATTGAAGAAAAGCGCTTCACAGCCAAAGGCGTAATAGGTTTCTGGCCTGCCAACCGCATCGGCAACGATGATATTGGTGTTTACGGCGATGACAACCGCGTCAAGCCAACCACGATGCTACACCATGTTCGCCAACAAGCCGGCCAACAAAACAACCGTCCTAACGCCTCGCTGGCAGACTTTATTGCTCCTGAAGAAAGTGGTGTTGAGGATTACATTGGTGGTTTTGCGGTCACTACAGGCCTGGGTGCCCAGGAAATGGCCGAAGAGTTCGAAGCAAAGCACGATGATTACAACAGCATTATGGTTAAAGCACTGGCCGACCGGCTCGCGGAAGCCTTTGCTGAGCGCATGCATGAACGTGTTCGCAAAGAGTTCTGGCCCTACGCTGAAGATGAACAACTAAGCAATGATGCCCTGATCAAAGAAGAGTATCGTGGCATTCGCCCGGCACCAGGCTACCCCGCCTGCCCGGATCACACTGAAAAACGCGCGCTCTTCGATTTACTGCAAGCCGAAGCCAATGCTGATATCGAATTAACTGACAGCTTTGCCATGATGCCGGCAGCAGCCGTTAGCGGCTGGTACTTCTCGCACCCTGAATCACGTTATTTTGGTATTGGTAAAATCAACAAGGACCAAGTGGAGTCACTTGCCGAGCGTAAAGGTATGCCCGTCCGAGAAATTGAGCGCTGGCTGGCACCTGTGTTAGGTTATGAGGACTAACTAATAAACTCGACAGGGACAGATGCCCGATTCAACCCCGGATAATAAAAGACAACAAAAGCAAAAGCCGCAAGAATTGACGCTATGGCAGATTATCTGCAGCGTCTTTGCGGCAGCTTTTGGCGTGCAAAGCCATAAAAATAGAGAAAGGGATTTCAAACGCGCAAAACCCGGCACCTATATTATTGCCGGTATCATTTTTACGGCACTATTTGTAGCAACGGTTGCGGCTATCGTAAAGCTTATTTTAAGCCAGGCTGGCGTATAAAAACCACCCTACCTTCATTGGCTACTCACCCAATATAGCGCCCCACCAATCACCAACGCCATAATCAAAAGAATACACAAAACGTCAAGATTGCCGTCACCGCTATTGTGGTCCGTTGGGTCGCTCATAAAAACCTCAGCCTCTGGAAGTTACTGGTTGATACAGCCAAATCCACACATTGTTGCTCAGACAGGATAACTTGTTTAACGTGATTTTTTCCAGTTTTGATTAAAACTGTCGGCAAATTCGTGTAAAATCACGCGCCTGTTTGGCGGATCGCCATCTGCGGCCCGCGTTTATTTATCACTAGATTCAAGAGATGCCATGTACGTATACGATCAGTACGACCAGCAAATAGTTGACGACCGTGTTGCGCAATTCCGCGACCAGACCCAGCGCTATCTGGCTGGCGACCTTGCCGAAGAGGAATTTTTGCCACTACGCCTGCAAAATGGCCTCTATATTCAACGCCACGCGCCTATGTTCCGCATCGCTGTCCCCTATGGCATGCTGTCCTCCAACCAAATGCGCAAACTGGCACACTTGGCTCGCACCTACGATCGCAACTACGCGCATTTCACAACACGCCACAATGCTCAGTTTAACTGGCCAAAACTGGAAGATGTTCCCGATATGCTTGCTGAGCTGGCCAGCGTACAAATGCACGCTATTCAAACCAGCGGCAACTGTATTCGTAACACCTCTACTGACCAATTCGCTGGTGTTACTGCTGAAGAAATCGAAGATCCTCGCCCCTGGGCTGAGCTGATTCGCCAGTGGTCGACTTTCCACCCGGAATTTGCCTTTCTGCCACGCAAATTCAAAATCGCTATCAACGCAACCCCCGGTGTTGACCGCGCAGCCACTCAAGCTCACGATGTCGGCGTTTATATCGTCAAGAATGACGCCGGTGAAGTCGGCTTTAGCATTCTCGCCGGTGGCGGCCAGGGCCGTACACCTATCCTGGGCGCAATCATCAAAGACTTCCTGCCCAAAGAGCACCTGCTCAGCTACTTGGAAGCTGTGCTACGTGTTTATAACCGCCTGGGTCGCCGTGACAATAAATTTAAAGCCCGTATCAAGATTCTGGTACGCGCACTGACGCCTGAAGTCTTCTCGCAAATGGTTGAGGAAGAATGGAATCATTTGAAGGATGGTTACAATACCCTTACACAGGAAGAAATTGATCGCGTTAAAAGCGCCTTCACGCTACCTGATTACAAGGATCTGCCTGCTGAAAACGCTGACTTCGAAGCAAAAAAAGCCGAAGATAAAGTCTTTGCCAACTGGGTAGCCCGTAATACCCATCCGCACAAAGTCCCAGGCTATGTGGCTGTCACCCTGACGCTAAAGGAAACCGGCGTTGCACCCGGCGACTGTACCGACGAGCAAATGGATAACATGGCTGATATGGCTGACAAATACAGCTTTGGCGAACTGCGTATCAGCCACTTTCAGAACGTAATCCTGGCCGACGTTGAGTTGTCTGATCTGTACGCCGTTTGGCAGGAAGCTAAAGCCATGGGCTTTGCCACACCAAACCTGGGGCTGCTGACCGACATGATCTGCTGCCCCGGCGGTGATTTCTGCGCACTGGCTAACGCTAAGTCAATTCCTATCGCCAAGCAAATCCAGGAGCGTTTTGACAACCTGGATTACCTGTACGATATTGGCGAACTGGAACTGAACATCTCCGGCTGTATGAATGCCTGTGGTCACCACCACGTCGGCAACATTGGTATTCTGGGCGTCGACAAAAAAGGCGCTGAGTTCTATCAAATTTCCCTTGGCGGCCAATCTGGTGTTAACGCCAATATCGGCAAAATCATCGGCCCCTCCTTCGGTGAAGCTGACATTGCCGATGCCCTGGAAAAAATTATTAACGTTTATCTGGAAAACCGTACCGAAGAAGAGCGCTTCATCGACACCTTTGATCGAATCGGTATGCAACCCTTCAAGACACGGGTCTATGCCAATGCCTAAGATTATTAAAGACCAACAAATTCAAGACGATAGCTGGCAACTCGTTGCCAAGGATGCGACCGACAACCTGCCTGCTGGTGACATTATTGTGCCAGTGGAGTTCTGGAAGGAAAACACTGAAGACCTGAGTCAGCGCGGGAATGTTGCTGTGTGGATCGACGCCGGCGAAGAAGCCGAAAGCATTGCCGAAGACTTGGATAAAATCGCCTTTGTGGCAATTAATTTCCCCGCTTTCACCGATGGCCGTGGATACTCTTATGCTCGCCTGCTGCGTGAGCGTTATAGCTATCAGGGCGAGATTCGCGCTATTGGCGACGTACTTCAGGATCAGCTGCAGCACATGACTCGCTGCGGGTTTAATAGCTTTTCCTTGAAAGAAGGCAAGAATATTGAAACCGCTCTAGCTGGTTTGAAAACCATTAACGAACCTTATCAAGCTGCCACGGACTTGCCGCCGTTGTTCCGTCGTCGGGTTTAACCAGCTACAACCTGCCGATTAGCATCTCGACAGCAGGAGCGACCTTTAGCGCTTCCGGTTCACTCCTGCTGACAGAGATCATAACCCCTCAAAGCGGGCACATCACCCCGGTACCACGCAACCCACAATAACCCGCCGGATTTTTTGCCAAATACTGTTGATGATCCTGTTCCGCATAATAAAACGACGGTGACATTGAAACCTCTGTTGTTATCAGACCAAAACCTTGCGCATCAAGCTGCTGCTGATATTTGCTTCTAGAGCTTTCGACCAGCTCAAAATCTGTTCGACTCTGCGTATAAATCACTGAACGATACTGGGTACCCCGGTCATTACCCTGCCGCATCCCCTGAGTTGGATCATGCGCCTCCCAAAAAACCTTTAGAAGCTCATTAAGACTGATGTCGGCAGGATCAAACACCACCAACACGACCTCGGCATGCCCCGTACGCCCACTGCAGACTTCCTTATAATTAGGGTTTTTGGTTACCCCACCGGCATACCCTACCGCAGTTACATAAACACCTGGCAATTGCCAGAACAGCCGTTCTGCCCCCCAAAAACATCCTAGCCCGAACACCACCTGCTGCAACGGCTCGGGAAACGGCTGTTTAATTCGTCGACCGTTAACAAAATGCTGATTATGCACGGGTATTTGC
>LUKI01000030.1 GCA_001593685.1 Gammaproteobacteria bacterium F7 | reverse complement strand
ACCTGCTCCAGGTTGCTGATACCCATGCCACTGCGATCCTCCAGATAAAGCTTCCAACCGCCGGTATTACCCATACCGCGCACCGCCGGTGGCATGATCGAAAACGCCACAGCTTCCTGCAAGCTACCCAGCACCTGCTGCGCCTGCTCACGAATTTTACTGGAGTGCAGGTCCTTGGCAACGCGCTCCTCAAAGGGATCCAGCGGCGTAAAAATGACCGCCGCATTGGAAGCATTGGTAAAGGTAGCACCATCAAGCCCAACAAACTGTACCGTGTGGGCAACGCCATCGATGTTGCGCAGCAAGTCCGATGCTTTACGCACCACCGCATCGGTGCGCTCCAGCGAGGCGCCAGGCGGCAACTGAATGACGTTAATCAGGTAACCCTGGTCCTGCTCGGGGATAAAACCGGTGGGTACCTGGTTGAACTGCCAGCCAGTGAACGCAATCAATCCCGCATACACCAGCAACATCATCAACACCATACGCACTACACGCTTGGTCAGCGCGCCATAGGCACCAGCTACTCGGTCAAAGCCTGTGTTGAACAGGTGTCCGGGGGCAGCCAGCTTGCGCTTCCAGCCACTGAGCTGATCATAGGGCACATGGGGTTTGAGCAACAACGCACCCAGCGCCGGCGACAAGGTCAGGGACACCAGCAGCGAAATCAGCGTAGCGGTGGCAATAGTCATAGCAAACTGGCCAAAAAAAGCGCCCGATACACCGCTAATAAAAGCAGTTGGAATAAACACCGCCACCAGCACCAAACTCATCGCCAACAGCGCGCCGCCCACTTCAGACATGGTCTTGTGAGCTGCTTCGCGCGGTTTAATACCTTCGGAAATATAACGCTCGATGTTTTCCACCACCACAATGGCATCATCCACCACAATGCCAATCGATAGCACCATGCCAAACAGGGTGAGGTTGTTTAATGAGGCCCCTAATGCGGACATCACCGCAAAGGTACCAATCAGCGACACCGGAATGGCAACCACAGGAATAATTGCGGCACGCCAGTTCTGCAAGAACACCATGATCACCAAAATCACCAGAACCACGGCTTCGAGGATGGTTTTGTAGATTTCCTCAATCGACTTCTTGATGAACCGGGTCGGGTCGTAAATGATTTGGTATTCGATACCCTGCGGCATGGTTCGAGCAATATCATCCATTTCCGCCCGCAGAGCGGTAGCAGTGTCCAGTGCATTACTGCCGGGGCGCTGGAAAATCACAATTGGCAGTGCCTCAGCATCGTCCAGATAACCATTAGTGCTATAATCGCGCGCCGCCAGCTCGACCCGAGCGACATCCTTAAGGCGCACCAGGCGGCCATCATCGCCACGCTTAACAATCACCTGCTCGAACTCATTCGCCGTAAGCAGGCGTCCCCGGGTTTGCACGCTGTACTCAAAGCCACCCTTACTTACTATCGGCTGCTGGTTGATCACCCCAGCGGCAATCTGAACGTTGTTTTGCCGCAAGCCTTCAAGCACATCATTGGCGGTAAGCCCAAGAATATAGGCGCGTTCCGGATCGATCCATATACGCATCGCATAGGCGCGTTCAGCCACTAGCCGTGCTTCGCCCACCCCAGATATACGCGCTAGCCGATCCATGATCTGAGTTCTGGCATAGTTGGACACATAGAGAGTGTCACGACTGTCATCGGGAGACAGTATATGAATCACCATCATCAGGTCGGGAGAGTTCTTGCGCACGTTAACACCCTGGCGCTGCACTTCCTCGGGCAGGAAAGGTTCGGCCAGCGCCACCCGGTTTTGTACCAGCACCTGGGCGGTATCAATATCGGTGCCCTGTTTAAAGGTAACCGTCAGGCGAGTGCTACCATCGGCGGTATTCTCCGACTTCATGTAGAGCATGTCTTCCACGCCGTTAATTTGCTCTTCAAGCGGTGTTGCCACCGTTTGCGCGGCAATTTCAGCGGTCGCACCCGGATAACTCGCGGACACACTGACACTCGGCGGGGCAATCTCCGGGTACTGAGCCACCGGCAAGCTGAGGTAGGCAATGAAGCCAACCATAATGATTAGAATTGAAATTACGCCGGAAAAAATCGGCCGTTCAATAAAAAAGTGTGACAACTTCATGAGGCGTTCTCACTGCTGTCAGCCAGCTGTGGGGCAACTTTTACGCCGGGACGCACCCGCAACAGGCCCTTGGTAATCACGCGGTCACTCTGTTGCAAGCCGCTACGAATGACCCGCAAACCCTGGTGCAGCGGCCCCAGTTCAACTTTGCGCGGCTGTACCAGGTTGTCCTGATCAACCACCATAACGATTTTCTGCGCCATATCGCTCATCACTGCTTCATCCGGTATTAGCAATACCGGGCCGGGTTGCGCGGCCGGCAGGCGTACGCGCCCAAAACTGCCCGGTAACAACAGACCGTTGGCATTACTCTCAAATAGCGCCCGTAAACGAATGGTGCCAGTGTTCTGGTCAAAACGGGTATCGACAAAATCCACCTGGCCGTTGTGGAAAAATTCCTGCTCATCCAGCAACCGCACCTGCACGGTCCAGCTCTGATCAACCAGGTTCGTGTCACCAACCGCATTACGCTGCCGCTTATATTTCAGATAACTGCTTTCCGACAGGTCAAACACAAAAAATACCGGCTGCTGCTTCACAATGGTGGTTAATACCTGGCCACCACCGGCCTGAATCAGGTTGCCAATATCAATAGTATTATTGGAAATTCGTCCGCTGATGGGCGCACTGATGCGTGAGTATTCCAAATCCAGCTCGGCTATCTGCAGGGCCGCTTGTGCCGCCGCTGCGTCTGCCTGACGCGCTTTCATAGCGGCGTTACGCACATCCAGCTCTTCCTGGGACATGGCCTTTTGTGCCACCAACCGCTTGGCACGCTGCAGCTCTTGTCTGGCCAGCGTTAAATTGGTTTGCGCGCGCTCCTGTTCCGCTCTGGCTGCAGCAATAGCCGCTTCAAAGGGGCGAGGGTCCAGAGTGAATAGAAGATCACCTTGCTCAACCCGCTCACCATCGTTGAAATGAATATCCTGCAAATAGCCTGACACTTGTGCGCGAATATCTACCTGCTCAAAGGCGACAAAACGACCGGTATATTCATCCCACTCGGTAATTACCTTTTGCTGCGGGGTAGTCACTGTCACCGGCACACCCGGTACCATCTCCTCAGCCGGCAGCAGAGGGGAGGTCAGTAAGCCGTATAGTGCAAGTAAAGGAGCTAATAACCGGAACAATTGTTTTTGCATAATCTGATGTCTCTGCTCGGTACTTTTTAACGATCCACGCGTAAAATACGCCGAAATAATGTTCCGGATAGCGTAATAGGTTGCTTTCCAGAAAGATAAAACGCAATATATAGATCAACTATCTTCCTTGCAAGATATATATTTAACATCAAGACACTATGACCGAACAAAAACTTAACGTTGAAGACTTAATTAACTACTCCCGACAAAACTGCCCACAGGATAATATGGACGCCTGCGCAACCGCGGTGCGACTGATTCGCGCCGGTGATTTAATGCTGTCCAGCAGTCGCAAAATTATTGAGCAGCTCAGGCTTACGCCCGCAGAATTCGATACGCTCGCTACCCTGCGAAAAATGGGGGCCCCCTACAAACTTACGCCATCAGAACTCTGCAGAGCTAACCTGTTATCTTCAGGCGGCCTAACCAAAATCCTGATCCACCTTGAGCAGCAGGGTTTTATTTCCCGGCAAACGCATGAATCAGACAAACGCAGCCGCATTGTTGCCCTGACCGACACAGGTAAGCATCTGATTGAAGAGGTTATGGCCACGGTTTTACGTGACCAGGAAGAACGGTTGTCATCCATCTATTCAGCAGAGGAACGACAGGAGTTGAACCGATTACTGCGAAAATTTCACCTGGCCAGTAGTTACTTGCCAAACCAAGCTTCTAATGAAAGCTAGTTAAAAAATGTTCTCGACAAAACAATGCCCGGTTTTGAATTTTTAATTGCCTCACTGGTGCTGATATTGATGCCCGGCGCCAGCGCACTCTACACCCTGTCCACCGGGATCAAGTATGGCGTTCGCGCCAGCATGGTTGCGGCGTTGAGCTGCACGCTGGACATCATGCCACACATACTGGCCAGCGTATTGGGGCTGGCAGCACTGCTGAACTCCAGCGCTGTTGCCTTTGAGTTGGTAAAATGGGCCGGCATTGCCTACTTGCTTTACCTGGCCTTTAGCAGCTGGCAGTCCTCCAGAACACTGGCAATTGACAGCACTGAACAACAGGTCAGTACTGTCAATTGCCAGTAAAGCCTTCCTGGTCACCACTCTGAACCCCAAGATATCGATCTTTTTCTTCGCTTTTCTGCCGCAGTTTGTGCCGCCACAAACCACATCACCAGTCACTCACATGCTGCAACTCGGCTTTAGCTATATGCTGCTAACACTGCTGGTTTTTATCGGCTACGGTTTACTTTCCCATAGCTTTAGACTGTTTATTATAAACTCCCCTCAGCGCTTAAAAGGCATGCAGCGCTCGCTAGCTGGTGCATTTGTACTGCTAAGCGTGAAACTAGCGCTGGCGGAGCGTTAAGAGCATCTTTCTAAGATCGCGAGCAGGAATTTATTTCGTACTTCCTGCTCTTCGTCAGTGTGGTAATCAAATAAAGTTAGAAACTTACTGCTCTCCGAAGCCTATTAATCAATAAGATAATAGTCTTTGTAAATTAATAAAGTTGGTAACAAATTGCCCGTAAAACCCTAAAGCTATTTTTATAAAAATAATAAAGATAGTAACATTCAGAAAAATCCACTTCTAAGTCACTCGATATCAGTTGACAAGAATCACCGCTATTTATATGATTGACCACTCACTAAAGTAAGTGGTACTTTTATGTCTAATTTAGGTCGTCCAGTGAATTATGCAGCTCGAGAGGATAAAATCGAGGCTATTCTTGATGGTGCTGTGCAATGCTTTGTTAAAAAAGGCTTTCATGGCGCTGGCATGGCGGAGATTTCTCGTGTTGCAAAAGTCAGCCAGGCAAGTCTCTATCAATACTTCGCCTCAAAAAATGAACTCATTCTGGAAATCGCCAAGCGCTATTCTTCCAGAGATCTCGATGCTTTGAGAAGAATTGAGAGCGCTAGTGATTTCATGGATGCTTTGGAGCAAGAGGCCTATCTCACAGGCGATAAAATAGGAACTATTATGTATCTGGAGATCCTCGCAGAGTCATCCAGAAACCCAGAAATTAAGAAAGCGGTACAGGATTCAGGTCAAGAGCTCTTTGACACCTGTTGTACCATGATCAAGAAATTACAGGATAAAGATGAGACAAGTTATTTGCTCACACCCGAGCAAATAACACACTATATCTTTGCCTACATTGATGGTTTGTCCTGCCAGATAGCGACTGCGGATATCGAGTATTCGCGTGAACTTTTACGTCAGCTTGTTCAGACCCTTCTTACACCAAAAAAGTAATTAATATTTAAGCCATACCTCAAGAGGGTTTGTTATGAGTTCGCCATTTTATATACTCGAACGATCAGTTATATTATTAAGGAAATTTAGTAAATATGCATTAGTTTGCCTACTTGTCTTATTACAGGGTTGTAGCAGTGAAAGTATACCTGAGCCCACTGAACAGAACATTCGAGTGGTAACACTCAACGAAGTGGGTGCAAACGCGCATTACCAAGAATCTCGCTTTTCTGGAATAACACAAACAGAGAGCAGAGCGCAGCTCTCGTTTGGCGTTCCTGGCAAAGTGCAAAAGGTGCAGGTGGATATTGGTAGCCGGTTAAAAGCGGGCGATATCATGGCAACACTGGATTTGGAGCCTTATCAACTAGCAGTTGATAACGCCCGCTCTGAAGCCTCAAAAGCGCAGATCGCGCTTGAAGAACACCAAGCAAACTATGAACGGCTTAATCATCTCAAATCAAATAACGCAGTTTCCCAGCAAGATTTAGAGGCGGCAAGAACACTTTTCTTAACAGCTCAAGCCTCTGTGCGTGAAGCACAAAGCCGAGTCAGACTCACAGAAAGAGAACTTTCTCAAGCAGTAATAAAAGCCCCCTATGATGGTGTTGTCTCTACCAGACAAGTGGAACCCTTTGAAGAGGTGGCTCAGAATCAGGTCATATTTACTTTCGACAGTTCAGCGCAACTTATTGTTGAATCATCAATCCCCGTACCTTTGGCAAATGCTCTACGTTCTACAAATGAACAGATTATCAGTATTAGTCATCAAGGGGCGTCTTTTGAGGCTGAGTTGTCTCATATTGCAGAGCGCGCAAGTAATGGCTTGAGCTTGCCTGTTAAACTGCGTATACAAGTGCCAGAGGGAAATTTTTTACCGCCAGGTCTCGTGGTTGCAGTGAACTATCGTCTGAAAAATAGTGAAAACGTTCTCTTGGTTCCTCACGGCGCAGTTTATATTGAAGCAACAAGTAACAGCGCTTTCCTCTACTCCTTTAACGGTGAGTCCAATACCGTTAGTAAAAAACCTGTACAAATTGTCGATATTCAACCGTCAGGCTACATTATTAATGCTGAGTTGGAACTCGGAGAGAGATACGTAGCAGCCGGAGCAGCCTTTATCAGTGATGGGCAACAGGTTCGTGTTTTAGGGGAGACGCGTTAATGTCCATTACCAACTTCTCACTTGCTAACAGCCGTTTAGTGCTCTTTCTGTTTTTTATGCTTACGAGCATAGGGTTGGCGTTATACCCGAATTACCCGTCACAAGAGGAGCCCACACTCCCGATAAATGTCACTGTGATTACCGCTTATCACCCTGGTTTAGATATTTATCAAACGGAATCGCTATTGGCGCGCCCGGTTGAACGTGCTTTGCGTGAACTGGAAGAAACTAAAAATATCACCACGTCTATTCGTGCTGGAGAGATCCATATCTCTTTGGAAATTAAGGACGGAACACCAGACTACGCGCAATCATGGCTTAGAGTCAGAGCGAAAATGCAGGATGTGCAGAACTCACTTCCCGAGGGTGTATCTGGGCCTTTTGTTAACGATAGTTATGATGCTGTTGCCGTAATGACTGTTGCACTCAGTGCCCCCAATCACACGTTTGAACAACTTAGAAATAAAGCCAGTGAGTTGCGGGATTTTCTTTACGATATCCCAGGTATGGATAAAGTCACCTTGCATGGCGTTACTGAGGAGCAAGTGAACATCAATCTTAAACCGTTTGCTGCGTCGAAATTTTCGATAAAGCCTAATGATATCTACCTGCAATTACATAAAAACAATACGTTTGATGATATTGCCAGAGTGAATTTTAGCGACCAAGAGAGTCGTATTTATGTCAGAGGGAGCTATAACTCTATTGAAGATATTAAAGCGATACCTATTGTGCTGCAAGATGGCAGTCAGTTACCACTTGACACGCTAGCTGATGTGATAAGGACGACAGCACAACCGCTTAATACCGCCGCCTATTTAAACGGGGGACAGGCGATTGTTCTTGCTGGCTATATGACGCCCGGCGTAAATATGGTCGATTTCAATGATCGCCTTCGTACACAAATAGCAAAATGGGAACATGATTTACCTGCTGGCTTTCAATTGAAAATCATCACCGACCAAGGTGAAGTTGTTAATCAAGTCATATCTAAAATGATTTCAACTCTTTTGGAGACGATCCTAGTCGTGACTGTAGTCACTGTTATCGCCTTGGGTTTACGCGCTGGTTCACTGGTGGGATTAGCCGTGCCCATTACAGGGATTATGACATTAGTCGTTTTACGAGTGCTTGGTGTTGAGCTTAATGAGGTGAGTATCGCCTCGTTTATCATTGCACTTGGGATCTTGGTTGATAACCCGATGGTGATTGTTGAGGATATCTCAAAACGTATTAATCAAGGTGAGTCTGGTAAATCAGCAGCCTTACACGCCGGAAAGACACTGGGTACGCCAATGCTGATTGCTAGCCTAACGGTTATCCTGGCATTCGCCCCACCTATGTTCACCGATAATATCACTGCGATTTATATGCAGACGCTAACCATCGTTATTGGCGTCATGCTGATCATTTCCTGGTTTGTTGCCATTATGCTGGTGCCGATTTTGGCGCAGTGGTCTATAAGAAAAGGTAAAAACACTTCTGAGCAAAGTGAGCTCTCGCGCTTAATGATGATCATGTCTCGCTTTTGGGACAAAGTCATTAGCTGGCCAAAAGCATTTTTAGCAGGTGCGACAGCAAGCCTGATCCTATCGTTATTTTTATCTGCGACTATTCCAGAGGCATTCTTTCCACCGTCGGAACGCTCACAAATGCAAATATCCCTTGAGCTCCCAGCAGGTACGCCTGCAAACCGCACAGCTGAAGTTGCACAAGAAATGACGCGATGGCTTGCAGAGGAACAACGTTTTCCGCAGATTACAGGCGCTACTGCGTATGTTAGTGAAGGGGGGCCACGCTTTATCCTAGGCCTGAATCCGCCAGATCCGGCTCCGCATACCGCTTACTTTGTTATCAATCTTAGTAAAGAAACCAATGTTGCGGCTTTTGTAAGCCAACTTAGGGCTGAGATGCCTCCTGTTTTCCCCTATGCCAAGCTCGGGATTAACCCGTTTTTCATGGGCTCCACGCCTCCAGGCGAAGCAGCCATTAGAATCATCGGCAACAACCATAGTAATTTATTACAGGCTGCTGCAACGATTCAAGAGGCGCTTAGCAAAGTAGATGGAACCATTAACATCAAGCAGGACTGGGAACAACCTATCCCCAGCTTGGTGGTAAATGTAGACCAAGCCGCAGCAAGCTATGCCGGAGTCACACGAGGAGACATTTTTTCCGCTCTTAGGAAAAATACTCTCGGAGAGAGTACATCTGAGCTTCGGGAAGGAGAGTTCTTGCTGCCTATTATGCTGGCAATGCCAACAGATAACGCGTCACTGTCGCAGTTAAATAATATTCAGATTTTCTCACAATCTTCTGATAAAACCGTTTATTTATCAGAAATTGCTCGCGCTGACACAGAGTTTCATCCGTCGATTGTGAAGAAAAGAAACTTGCGGCCAACTCTGACGGTGACAGCGCTTAATCCGGCGATGACCTCTAAAGAGTTGGTTTCCAACATAGCAGAAACGTTGGAGCAGGTTCGCAATACCGGCAAAGTGCAAATCGAGTTTGGCGGAGAGATTGAGGAGAGCGAGGTCACCGCAGAAGCTATTTTTGCTTTCCTACCACTTTGTGTACTTATGATGATCATTTTATTCATCCACAAGTACAACTCGTTTCGTAAGGTGGCGATCATTGTACTAAGTATACCCTTCTGTGCCATTGGGTTACTTTTAGCACTGATCATTTTCAGGCTGCCTTTCGATTTTATGGCGAATTTAGCGATATTCGCCCTGATAGGCATTATTGTGTCGAATGCGATGCTAATTATCGAACAAATTGATATCGAGAAAGACGCAGGAAAATCTGAACTTGAATCACTCAAATCAGCTTTAATGCAACGGTTTCGCCCTATTATGTTGACACAAATAACCACTATTTTAGGGCTGCTTCCTTTGCTTATCGCCAATGATCCGCTATGGCGCTCGTTTAACGTTGTGTTAATGGGCGGCCTTATTTCAGGCACCATTGCATCCTTTATCGTTGTGCCAAGCTTATATGTTTTGTTCTTCAAAAAAAAGCAGCAAGGGCGATCTAAATGAATGATTTATTACTCTATATCAGTGTCTTTGTGGGGGCGGCGATTCCGGTGCTCGAAGTTTGGATTGCCGTCCCATTGGGTGTTATTGCTGGGTTACCATGGTTTCCCGCTGCACTTGCAGGCTTTTTCGGAAATTTGCTTTCGCTGTTACCCATAATTTATGCCAGTGAAAAAGTTAAGTTATTTATGAAGCGCTGGCGAAATAAACCCGAAACTGAGCAAGTTGCCCACGACATAACGGATCGTAAACATGTAATTATGGAAAAATTTGGTGTTCCAGGCTTGGCTTTTCTGGGGCCATTTTTGATTGGTATCCATGCCGCTGGCGCATTTGCAATTGCCATGGGGGCTAGCAGAAAGGTTGTTATGTTCTGGTTTACCTTGTCACTGCTGGTCTGTTCGTTATTATTTGGATGTTTGGCATCATTGGGGATCACTCAAATAGGAGACGAAAAACAGCTTCCCTTTATGTGATGGCACAAAACAGAAGCTTTTCCGGTAGCCAGCCACAATGCTGGTTACCATTACTTACAAGTTACCAATACTCTTAATCGGTAACTTCACTCCACGCCAAATTCAGGCTCATCCCCATACCTATCTCAACTATCTCAGCTACACTATTAACTTAGGCTAGTACAAGCTGTTAAATCGAAACGAACACACATATCACGAACAAACTCTTCACTGAAGTATGGATATAAATGATGTTTCATAAAAATGAGAGTGCTTTGACCGCCATAATTCAGTTGAGTAAGCTTGAACTTAGTAGTGATTATTTAAACAAAAAATTTAACGATCATCGGTTATATACAGCTGCGATTTTATTGATACTCATTCCTCTTGGGCTTGCAGAGGGTATTTTTGACTACAAATCGCATCCTGAAATAAAGAGCGAGTTATTTCAGCTGAGACTTCACTTTCTTCTATTAGTGATACCTGCCTGGATTATTTTAAAATCAAGCAGTTTGAAATTAGCTACGGCAACAATTTTAATAACGCTGGTTTTTTCTGCGTATCTCGGCATAAAAATAATAGAGAACACTGGCGAAGACTTAGTGACAACAGTGAGTAATGTTGCACTCTATCCCTTTTTTATCTTTTTTGTTCTCATCGGCTTTTCAATCTACATTCAGATTTTTTTTCTTACTGTTGCATTTTCCTTTGTTGTTCTATCCGAAAACCATGGCGTACTGGATGAGTTGATAAAAAACGTTTATTTTCAGATCTCAGTGCAATCGAGCGTTTCAGCATTATTTATTATGCTCGTTTTTTCATGGAGTTATTATCATCGTTACAACCTTCAACTCGCCTTAGAGAAATCCTCTCAGACAGATCCATTAACAGGTGTTGCAAACCGGCGTTACTTTGATAGCAAACTTAAATCAGAAGCAAGCCGAAGCGCTCGCTCAAGCAGTGATTGCGCCCTTATCTTACTTGATATAGACCATTTTAAACGCATCAATGATACTTTCGGCCATCCTACAGGAGATCGCGTTATTTGTGCGCTCGCGGACTTATGCGTAAACCAATCAAGAGAAATTGACCTAGTTGCCAGGCTTGGTGGAGAAGAATTCGCCGTTATTTTACCGGACACCAACATAACTGATGCGAAAAATCTTGCAGAGCGGATTCGAAAGCACGTCGAGGATATATCTGTGACTGGTGATGCCGGAGAAATTGTAAAGTGGACTATCAGCTTGGGGGTATCATCCTTGCCAGAAAGTAGAAGCAGTAGGTATACAACTGAAATTGTTATGGAGATGTTTATCAAGAAAGCAGATAACGCACTTTATGAGGCAAAGAAAAAAGGGCGGAATCAAACTGTATTGTCGCAATAAAATGTGTTTTAAAAAATTTCCTTTTTATTCAATTAAATGCCAAGCCAAACAGAACAACGGATGGGATTTCGCTCAGCTCAAGTAAAGAGCTTTGCCTTGAGTAGCTATCATAGTCCAGGATAATAAGCTTCTCGATTGCTATATTGTTAAAACAGTTATGTTACGATAATCTAATCTCCTTATAAACTCGCTCAGCCCAATGTTTAATTGACTCATTTTCAAGGAATCCTTTATTTTCAGATGATGATTTTGGATGAGGCACACGCTTATATCTATCACTAAAGAGTTTTTTGATTAGCGTTGTAGGCCATGCCAGTGATTTTTTTAATAACCTGATTTCCAACTCTCGAAGAGTGCGTTCCCAATCAAATTGGACATGCGGCTTCAACAGGAGTGTCGATAGTCTGTTCTTATTATCGGAAGTATCCACTTCTATCAATGCGTACTCTTGACCATCCTTTTCAATTCGATGAAAAGCCAGACAACGTGGGTTACCATCTACAAGCAAGTGTTTGGAGTAACCATCAATAGTGGGGAGCTTTCGGATTTCCCTGTGGATGTGGCGGTAACCCGACATGCCAACCAATTGCAGCACCATAGCGTTAAAGGCTTCAAATTTATCCGCATAGAGATGTGCGTCGTCGCTCTTGTCTTCCATGCCATCATAATCTGCTGAAGGTAATGTACCGTGAGTACTGGCCTCATCCGTACTTACTTCAAAGCCAGTATTTTCTGGAGAGTCTGACGAGTCGCCCTCCTGGCCCAAACAGCCAGTCTGTCCTTTTCCCTTACCTATGCGAGTTGTCCGAATGGGATTAGCAAACTCAAATGCGACGGCTGGCGTTTCAATCCGGATTTCTGTTTGATCAGTATCTGGCTCTTGTTCGTCATCAATTTCCAATTCCGGGCCGGATTGCGGGCCGGGTCGAACAGCATACCCCTGGCCTGCTCGCCTCTCAGCGAATCGGGGATCGACAAAATCGACATAGGCGGGACAATCACAGGTTAGATTAGAAACACCATAAATCTCATACACAAAAAACGCTTCTCGTTCCTGATCGTAATGACCACGAAGTGTCAGCTCAACACCTGCGAGCGGTGGTGGTTCAAATTGAAAACGCCACAGACGGTACTTGTCTGTGTCATAACCGCTTTGAAGTTGGTAGCGGGCAACACTTTCAAAAGACAGCTTAGCTTCTTCATCCAGCAATATCCAGGCTAACAACCGTCTTAATGCATAGTCACCTCTGACGTACAGCGGCAGAGTGCAGGTTGGCAGAATATTGACGAGCGCCTTGCTCAACTTATCTAAGCGCTGGACATCAAACTCCTGAGAGAGTCCGTTGGGGATCAAAGCTAAACGCGTTATATAGGCGTGGTGGAAGAACAGCACTCGCGCTAATTCGAGCTGAGGAAGATAATACTGCGTTCCACCAAATTCAAAATTAAAGCACCATTGCTGTCCATCATCCTGCCGATTTACCACCGGAATTGGACAGGCTTCGATAGGTTCAGTACGCCAATGACGAGTATTTTCTATCACAATACGGGACTGGAATCCGGCTGGGCGTGGTTGTTCGCTTGCATTGACCACCCTGCGTCTTGCTAAGACCGGAATTTGAGAGACACCAAAATATTGTTTCTTTTGGCCTGGTGCCAGTTTGACATTAATGTGCCAATCAGGGCCATCATGGCGGCGAAATAAAGAGCCAATCTCCCGGATAACACTGTTATTTTCTATACCTTTGAACTTCATGTTCCGTATCCACTAAATTTTCCAAATACTGCCTGGCAGGCTCCATCATTCGTTCTTCACTCAATCCGGCGTTTCGCAACAATCGCCACCTTGGCGGCGACTCAAAGAGAACCCGTAAATCGTCATAGGCATTTTGCAAGCGTCGGATCTGGTACTGGGGAACGCTTTCCGAATTAGCCACCAAAAATGCCGATGTACATGGCATTTGATGGAGGTTTTTCTCAAGGGTTGAGAGATTGCCAAGCAACTTAAGGTAGTAGGTTCTTGAGCGCCTGGGCCCTTGTATATTTGCATTCAAAAACGTAGCCAGTTGTCGAAGTGCTTGCAGATATTCCCGATCCCGTTTGTCCCAATCAATACGCGGTACGTTATGGTTTGCCTTGTCTTGTGCATAACGATGGTTAACGTCCAACAGCCAGTCGCGATGATTCCGATAGAGCCTGGCATACAAATCCGGTGATTTTTTTCTGGCTTGAAGGGGTTGACGAGATGACAACAATTCGAGCCAAGCTTCCTGATCTGGCGTTTGACTGCTCGACTGTTGCATCACAACCTTAACTTGTTGTGGCGTTTTACGTGTTGGTTTCCGGCTAACTTCATCAAGCACATCGTCTATCTGCCAGTGGTTATCCAGCAATGCCTGATGAACAACAATATGCTGAAGATAATTGAAACTTTTTCGATGCTTGCGGAAGATTGCTTTCAGCCAGTCTGAGTCATCAATATCGGAACTGGGAGGCATCAGACGGTTTCGGATTAACCAAGCGGCAGGCCACACCTTTAATACCTTATTTTTTATCACCGAGTGGTCAATTTGGGCTTTTCCCCGATAAAAACCCAGTCGATAAGCAAGGCTGCGATAATACTCTGTCCATTGATCAAAACTGGGGGACGCTTGCGCCGGCCGAACTAACAACCGTCGCACCTGAGTGGTTATCCAATCAGATACTCCCATTCCCTTTTGCTGTTTAGTCTCATGACAGTGTTCAGGTGCAGCAGCGATAAAGCGATGACGTTCAATCAGGGGGCGAGCAATCCGCGTATCCATCAACACACCGTGTTCGGGGCACGATTCCACTCCGGCAACCTGCCATTCTCGTCGCCAAAAATACTCACAAAATTGTTCACGTTGAGCGGCTATGCAACCGGGGCAGTACCTGACAAAACGCGGGGATTTAATGCGAGAGGCGGAAACTCCTAATGCCAGATGAGCGGCACCCTGAGAACCCTGGTACAACCAATTCATGCACTGAAGCCGTCGAGCCTCTGGAACAAAAGGTGCGTAAAGCGGAAATAAAGTATGGCTGTAGATCAATCTTTCGGGTGTGAACTCCTCTGGAAGCCAGCGAGAGAGCGTTGCAATATGGTTAGGTAAGTCTATCGTTGCGATAATACTGCGAGATTCGAAGACCTCATCCAACAGTTGCTTTGGGCTGGTCAGCCCTTGCCGGACACCCGCTCTTGCCACGGCGCTATACATCAACTCCTCTGTGTAAGGTATAGGAAAATTCAACACGGCCATCACCCAAAGGAATTAACCCAGTCTTGGGCATCAAAAAGCAAGCCGTTGCAGCCAAGTGATTCCTGGAAGGTTTCCTCATTGGCGGACTGAGAGAATAGAAAGCGCAAGTCTTCTGAATCCAGGGTATGCCAGTCAGCTTTCTTCATCGCCTTAAGTTTGGGGGTGGATGACGCTGGCTTTTCTATCTCTGCACTCTGATACCAAGAGAGAATCAGCGGCATAAGATCCTTCATCACAAGGCCTGGATGATCCTCAAAAGCTCTGTTGATCAGAGGTTCAAGCAGCTCAGAGGCATACCCCATATCAACCAGCATATTATGCAAACGAACAGCTTGTTCATTACCCCCATACTTGACTACGGTATCAATGCTTTCCTGGTTGGAACGCAGCAGGTGGCTCAGTTCCAGTATTTTTCTATCCACGTCGGGGATAGTCAGATCTGAGTAACGCGCAATTTTTGTCACATCACCCGACCGTAACGCATCAATCATGGGGTGGATAGGTTTTAGCTCATCCTGGTAGACCTTTCGCATCAAGGCGGGGGTAATGCGCTCAATGCCGGTGACAACAGCCCGGATCTGTGACAAAACAAACAACTTGATGACGACATCCATAATGCCTTGTGAAAGCTCGTACCAAGTATATCTAATCTCATCGGTCACTTCAGGGGATGCTTTAGTCAGCCATTGATACTTCCACAAACGGCCAGTGAAGGCTCCCCACTCGGTACGGGATACCTCCTGCTCGCCTGATGGTTTGCTTAAAGGCTCCCATAGTATTGAACCAAAACCTGCACCACGACGAGCGGACCGCAGATCCAGTTCAAAGACAGATCTGGCCTTTGGTGTCCCCACCATGACAACCGGGACCGAAATTTCATTAACCAGTGTGACAAAGAAATTGAGCATGCGCTCGGCACCACCTGAATTCTTAACACTCAGATGCTGGATTTCATCAATCACTAACAGTCCAATTGCGTGGGTGTTGGCAATGTGTGCCATTACCGCAATCAAGGTTTCTACGCTATGTCGTTTTTCCACGTAGCGACGTACGTAATTCGTGGCGAGTACCGCGTCAATTTCCCGAAAGAAGTTATGACACAGGCTTTTCAACGAACCGTCATGCGGGCAGTCAATTTTAAGGAAAACGATCTGTGTGAAGTTGTAGGCTTCGTGATATATCAACTGGGGATAGGTTGCCAGAATACGGTTCAATGAGCTTGTCTTGCCTGAACCAGAACAACCGATGAAAGCCAGACTCTTAGCGGTGGATTCCACATGCTCGAACCGGAAAACAGCCAAATCCCCCTGCATGACACGCTCATAACCATTCTGGATGTGGGCATTCAGTTCGCCTGTCGCCAGATTTCTGCCAACATACCCTTGTCGAAGCATGACTGATAATTTTGACTCCAGTTCAATGTGACGGGATAGCGGCTGGAAAAAATTATCAAGTAATTGAGATATGACATGAATACGGGTCTGGCCATCAAGATAAACGTCGGTTGGGCGAAACGTAATTTGACCCGATAACCCGTCCTTTAGCTGACGCCGGTCCAGAATCGGCGGCAAAGCTTCAATGAGCGGGTTTCCTTGGTACTGACTTATCCCGGTATCATTATA
Source organism: Gammaproteobacteria bacterium F7 (assembly GCA_001593685.1). Lineage (GTDB taxonomy): Bacteria > Pseudomonadota > Gammaproteobacteria > Pseudomonadales > IMCC2047 > IMCC2047. Next base: position 8,476 of record LUKI01000030.1, on the reverse strand, counting down.
AATTGCCTGCACCATGCCTTTGGGTAGCGTCATTCATCATCTCCAAACAGGTCATCCAGAAAATCTGGGAAAGCCCCATCTTCGGGCTGATCAGTCAAATACCTGACATCTGCTTTGGGTTTCGGCTCAGTAGCCTTGTTATCCGCTCGACGTTTCTGGCGTTCCTGCTCACGGGCTTCCCGTCGGTTTTGATTGATGCCAACCAAAGTTTCTGTTTTTGATTCACCAAAGTAGGAAGGACGTAGCTTTTCCGCGTTTTGGATGGTTTCCTGAATCACATTTTCCAGCGATCTTTTGCTTTCCCTCTCTTTCAATTTAGCTGCTGCTGTTGATTTTCGTTGTTGCTGCTGGCTGTCCCATAACTCCCACATCGACCGGCCCCTAAATTCCCTTGAGCGGTCTGTTAGCGAGCACTCCCAATAATCTGATTTTGTTGCATCTGGGAAGACATAAATGATGTCGGTTACCGCGGGGTCATACGCCGCCATAAAGGGGCCAGGTCGCTGTTGCCCGGTTCTATGGAGCCAGCCAGACGCCAGTAGCTCCCTACAGGTATAAAAGGCACCGAAGCATTGAATACCGTAATCGGAAAGCGTTACTTTTTGACGAGGCAACAATGCCAGCTTCAGCGCCGACTCCGATGTGTTACGTAGCCGTCCGCTACGATTTTGAATACCCCATTGCCAGATATTAATTGGTACAGGTGCGAGTGTATCCGGCATATCCGGATCGCGGTCATACTTGACCAATACCGAACTCTGGTTGCGATGCAGGATAGAGCCGATAATTATTTTAGTGAATTCGTCCAATGTAAGTGTTGCATCCAACCGATAATCTTTCCCGCCGCGCTTTTTGATGGTGGTTCCAGCAACCACTCCTGGTGCAAACGGCTTGAAGTCTGCTTGAATAGTGCGAAAATGCCGCTCAACGATACCCTTCGCATCCCCACGATAAGGTGGTGTATTTTCAATCCGAACACCAAAGGCCTGCTCCAGATATTCAATTTGATGGCCCAGCAACTCACCGCGATCAGCCAAAATGGCGTCCGGCAGTCCAATCGACGGCCAATCCTCTGGCTCGATGTCATAACCGAAAGACTGGCATATCTGAGATTTATCGATCATGGCGTTGACCAGTGCCAACATAGCCGTCACATAGGAGGGGTTTTCAAATCCCACATAGAAACCAGCAATCAATCTGCTATAGACATCGACAACCACGTACAAAGTTGGTCGGCCAATAATCTTTTGTCTGTCAGCGGAAAGCAGATAGATATCGGCAATAGTCGCGTCGATCTCGTACCGTGCACCAGGACCGTGAACCCCAGTTGTGGCTGTTCCTTGTAACGGTCTGATGTCCTTTTGATATTCAATTTTATTGGCTCTCAGCCGGATACGTTCAGGCCGGACATATTCCCGCTCGTAGAAATAACGTAGTTGAGCAACTGTCGGGAAGTTCTCTTTCGGTACATCGGGATGAGCCGTTTCAAACATGTCCTCGAAGCGTCGATGAGCATAGGGTAGAGAATGATTCTTCTCCGTCAGATAGTGGCGATCAAGCACAATGCGAAACATGCGTTCAACGCCAGTATCTACAATGGCGCCGGTACCCGGTGCTATACTTCTCGGACGCCCTAATTTTTTTCCTGAAGCTGTGCGTTTTTTTCCTCGCCCGCCTGATTTATCGTAGTCCGGCAAAAGCGCGTTCGGCATGCAACCTCGCTGCCAATATTGGCGAAGATAAGCATATAGTGTTTTTTTAGCTGTTCCAGATTCATTCACAACCTGCTGAACCAGTGCGCCTCGACTACTGCGATAATAGATATCCGGTTGGTGTATTAAAGGCTCAATAACGGCCATACGCTTGTCCCGAATTTGCTGTGCTACTGAGCCGTGTTCCGGGAGCTGAGCGGCAAGATGGGAATAGGGGTCATCAATTTTTTTTAACGTCTCAGAAAGAATGAAGTCTTCCACTTCTGCCAGGGAAACCCGTTCAGGGAAAGCTTTGTCGGAATCAACATTAATCCATGTATATCGAATGTCTGAGACATCAAGAATTCGATACCGAGCCTCTTCGAATGCCACAACATCATTGATTCGCAACATAATAATTCCTCAATGAATCAATGTCTGAAGATGCTTGTAATTCCCCTACAGCCAGCGTTGACCAAGGCTTTCTGATATCGAATAAGAAAACCCTCAAGGCTAACAGCGAACGTATCTTTTGCAGGGACTCGCCTGGAGAGAGTGAATAGGCTTGATCGAGCATCATCGAAACTTGAGAAATCAGTAAAGTCGGATGATTTATAAAGAAGCCCAAGTAAAGGGAAGCCATATTCAGAGTATCTTCGATCCCATCCAGAACCAATTGCGCAGGATACAGCCAGGCAATATTTTTGGTGACGGTCTTGGGAATTTGTTTTTCTGTCAGCAAATACCATGGAACTTCCTTTAACGCCCAATAACGCCGTTCAAGCTCCAGTTTTTCGATGGTTCTAGAATTAGAAAGATCTGAAGAGGTTTTTACCTGAACAGCCATTCTGGGAAGCTCAGGCTTATTAGTGTCCACTAGAAAATCCGTGGACATGACTTGAATTTGTCCTCGTACTTCGGGATGACGGATACGCGCTTGCGCTGCAAGCTCAATGGTATCCTCTAATCGGAGAGGGTATTGCTCCCGGATATCAGTGACAGATGGATTCCAATCAAACAGAAAGAACGCCGCCAGCTCTAGGTCTGACAACAGATGGTGGGTTCGTTGAGTCTGGAATCCCCAGATGCGGTGAGATCGTCCAGCAGAAGGCAGGTCTCTGACGGTCAACCAGGGTTGGTAGTCTTTTCCTGACCCCTTTCCGCGACCTTGTTTAACCCATTTAAGTGAACGAGAGTCAAGGGATAAGCTGGTCAAGCTCCGTACCTCCGACATTGCACATAAAGTATACGGAGCTAAGTTACCAGCTTTATTTGCAAGTTACCAACTATATTTAAAAGTAACCTACTTTATTTAAATCCCACAGTCAGTAACGGTTAACGCCCTGAAACTATTCCACCGTTACCGATTTAGCCAGGTTACGTGGCTGATCGACATCGGTGCCTTTTAATACAGCAACATGATAAGACAGCAACTGTAACGGAATGGTATAAACAATCGGCTCCAGGATACGTTCTACGGGTGCCAGTGTTGTTACACGTGTGTTGTCATCACTGGCAACAGAAGCCTCTACATCCGCATAAACATACAACACGCCACCACGCGCTTTCACTTCATGCAGATTCGATTTCAGTTTATCCAGCATCTCGTTATTAGGCGCTACGGTAATAACCGGCATTTCACGGTCAACCAATGCCAACGGGCCATGTTTTAACTCTCCGGCCGGATAAGCTTCAGCGTGAATATAAGAAATTTCCTTTAGCTTTAACGCACCCTCCATCGCCACCGGATACAGAGCACCACGACCAAGGAACAGGGCGTGATTTTTCTCGGCAAAATCTTCCGAAGTTTTCTGGATTTCAGTATCCAGCTCCAACACCTGCTCCAGTGCTTTTGGTAATGCATGCAAAGCAGTAACAATCTGCTCTTCATGTTCGGCTGTTAAACCTGAACGACGTGCCAGCATAAGAGTCACCAGCAGCAGTGCTACTAGCTGAGTAGTAAAAGCTTTAGTGGACGCCACACCAATTTCCGGACCCGCGTGAGTCAGCATCACCAGATCAGATTCACGGACCAAAGTACTTGTACCAACATTACAAATGGCCAGTGATGCTAAATAACCAGACTCTTTGGCCATTCGCAGGGCAGCAAGGGTATCTGCTGTTTCACCGGATTGAGAAATAGTCACAAACAACGTGCCTGGTTGCACTACAACTTTACGGTAACGATACTCGCTAGCCACTTCGACACGACAGGGGATACCCGCCAGCTCTTCAATCCAGTATTGTGTCACCAGACCAGCATGATAGCTGGTACCACAGGCAATAATCTGCACCGCTTTAACCTGATCAAGAATTTCCTTGGCCTGTGTACCAAGTACCTGCTCCAACACCTGTGTTTTACTGATTCGGCCCGTCAAGGTTGCCGCAACAACATCCGGCTGCTCAAAAATCTCCTTCAGCATGTAGTGTCGGTATTCACCCTTATCCGTAGCATCGAACTGATGCTCGAAACGCGTCACCTCTCGATTAACTGGATTACCAGCAAGATCCGTAACCTCAACACCTTCCAGAGTTAGTTCGGCAAAATCACCTTCCTCAAGAAACATAAAGCGGTCAGTTACCTGCAACAGTGCCAGCTGATCAGAGCTGATAAAGTTTTCATCAATACCCACACCAATCACTAGCGGGCTACCCGAGCGAGCAGCAATCAACCGGTCAGGTGTATTGGTATCAATGACACCCAAAGCAAATGCGCCATCCAAGCGAGCGACCGCTTTGCGCACGGCGGCAAGTAATGTCGTTTCACTTTGGCTGTAGTGTTCAATCAGATGCACCACCACCTCAGTATCAGTCTGCGAGGTGAACTCATAGCCCAGCGCAGTTAACTCTTCACGCAGCTCATCGTGGTTTTCGATAATACCGTTATGCACAATGGCGATGTGTTCTTTTGACATGTGTGGATGGGCATTCGCTTCACTCGGCACACCGTGTGTGGCCCAGCGGGTATGCGCAATACCCAAGCCACCTTTTGGCTTCGCCGCATCCACCGCATCACCTAACTCCTGCACTTTGCCTTGGCGGCGCAGACGCTGAATCTGGTTATCACTGGACATCACAGCCATACCGGCAGAGTCATAACCGCGATACTCAAGACGACGCAAGCCCTCAAGCAAAATACCACTAATATTACGAGCTGCTATTCCACCAACAATGCCACACATAAACGCTATTCCTTTCGATTAATTCTGAGCTGCAGTTTTACTTCTGTTATTTCGGTTTCTTAACGGGCCGTTTCCAGTCGCGAATCACACGGGCTTTACTGCGCGCAACAACTAAGGCTTCTGCTTCAACATCGGCAGAAAGAGTAGATCCAGCACCCACCGTTGCTCCCGCTTCCACTTTAATAGGTGCCACCAACGCTGAATTAGAACCAATAAAAACACCATCGCCAATATCGGTTAGATGCTTATTTGCACCATCATAGTTACAGGTAATAGTGCCCGCACCGATATTAACATCACGACCAAGCTTTGCATCCCCCACATAGCTGAGATGATTAACTTTACTGCCAGGGCCGATATCCGCTTGTTTGATTTCAACAAAGTTGCCGATTTTAGCATTTTCAGCCAACCGAGTACCGGGACGCAGACGTGCATAGGGGCCAATCTGGCAATCAGCTGAAATTTCAGCATTCTCTATCACACTGTTCGCATGAATAGTGACGCCATCACCAATTGATGAATTGATGATCTGGACATTAGGGCCTATTTTCACATCGTTGCCCAATAGAACATCACCCTCAAATACAGCATTCACATCAATAAACACATCCTGCCCCGTGCTCACTTTGCCACGAATATCAACACGAGCCGGATCAGCTAAAGTAGCACCAGCAACCATTAACGCATTGGCTTGTTGTAGCTGGAACCAACGCTCTAAGGCTGCCTGCTGCTGTCGACTATTAATACCCTGAACTTCTTCTTCGGTTTTAGCTGAAACAGCAACCACTTCCATACCATCGGCAGCTGCCATCGCAATGGTATCCGTCAGGTAATATTCACCCTGTGCGTTGTCAGAGGAGAGCTTCGGCAACCATTCTTTTAACTTGGCACCAGAAACCGCCAGAATCCCCGTATTACCTTCAGATATCTTGCGCTGCTCATCACTAGCATCCTTCTCTTCAACAATCGCCTGCACACAACCCCTTTCATCACGGACGATACGGCCATAGCCCGTTGGATTAGACAGGTTAACCGTTAACAGTGCCAAACTATTAGCACTCACCTGTCCCAGCAGCTCTTCAAGCGTTTCCTTGGAGGTTAGGGGGACATCACCATAGAGTACCAACACAACACTATCATCCTCGATGGCTGGTAGTGCCTGAGCAACCGCATGTCCTGTGCCTAACTGCTCTGTTTGCTCCACCCAGTCGACCGAATAATGATCTAAATGCTTTTTTACAACCTCGGCACCATGACCCACAACAACATGCGTATTATGGGCATTTAGAGCTAACGCATTATCAACAACATACTCCAGAAACGGTTTACCAGCCAACGGGTGCAAAACCTTTGGTAATTTCGACTTCATACGCGTGCCCTGACCTGCGGCCAGAATAACAACCTGTAACTTCATAGGTGACTAACTCCAAACGAAAACAAGCCCAACACTTAATTGGGCTTTAGCTACATTAGTATTAACCACATAGCTTGAATTGCCATAAAAAAAGGCAGCCCATGGCTGCCTTTATTCGAACATCAAAGCCGATAGCTTTATTTGCCCATTTTTTTACGAATGCTGTTCAGCGTTCTCAACTGAGCAACCGCTTCGGCCAACTGAATAGAGGCCATCGCGTGATCAATTTCAGAATTCTGTTCAGACATTGCCTGCTCAGCCAACTTCTTGGCTTCCAGCGCTGCCGCTTCATTCACATCATCAGCACGTAAAGCTGTATCTGAAAGTACGCTCACGAGGTGAGGCTGTACTTCCACAAAACCGCCGGAAGCATAAAAGATTTCTTCTTCACCGTTCTGGAGAATCAGACGAATCGGGCCGGGCTTCAATTCAGTGAGTAGCGGCGTATGACCAGGCGTAATACCCAGATCACCCAATGCACCCGCTACAATTACCATTTCTACCAGGCCAGAAAAAATCTTTTCTTCTGCGCTAACGATGTCACAGTGGACCGTCATAGCCATAGCCTAAACCTTTGAGTTTATATTACTTATTCGCGTTTTCGACAGCTTCTTCGATGCTACCAACCATGTAGAAAGCCTGCTCTGGCAGGTGATCGTATTCACCATTCAGAATGCCCTTAAAGCCACGGATAGTATCTTTCAAAGAAACGTATTTGCCTGGTGCGCCGGTGAATACTTCCGCAACCGTAAATGGTTGTGAAAGGAAACGCTCAATCTTACGTGCACGAGCAACAGTGTTTTTATCGTCTTCAGACAGCTCGTCCATACCCAGAATCGCGATAATGTCCTTCAGCTCTTTATAACGCTGCAGTACACCCTGAACACCACGAGCTACCTCATAGTGCTCGGCACCGATGATCAGTGGGTCCAGCTGACGTGAAGTAGAATCCAGTGGGTCTACCGCCGGGTAAATACCTTTAGAAGCAATATCACGAGACAGAACAACGGTTGAATCCAAGTGAGCAAACGTCGTTGCTGGTGACGGATCGGTCAAGTCATCCGCAGGTACGTATACCGCCTGAATCGATGTAATAGATCCCGTCTTGGTTGACGTAATACGTTCCTGAAGTACACCCATCTCTTCAGCCAGCGTTGGCTGGTAACCTACCGCAGAAGGCATACGACCCAGCAGTGCAGATACCTCAGTACCAGCCAGTGTGTAACGGTAGATGTTATCAACGAACAACAGTACGTCTTTACCATCATCACGGAATTTTTCAGCCATGGTCAAACCCGTCAGTGCTACACGCAGACGGTTTCCAGGGGGCTCATTCATCTGGCCGTAAACCATGGCCACTTTAGACTCTTTGAAGTTCTCAACGTTTACAACGCCAGCTTCCTGCATCTCGTGGTAAAAGTCGTTACCCTCACGAGTACGCTCACCAACACCGGCGAATACAGACAGACCAGAGTGCTCAGTAGCGATGTTGTTAATCAACTCCATCATGTTTACGGTTTTACCTACACCCGCACCACCGAACAGACCAACTTTACCACCCTTAGCGAATGGGCAAACCAAGTCGATAACTTTAATACCAGTTTCCAGCAGCTCTTCAGAGGCAGCCAGTTCTTCATAAGAAGGTGCTTTACGGTGAATAGGCATTCTTTCCTGCTCACCAATTTCACCACACTCATCAATTGGGTTACCCAGAACGTCCATGATGCGGCCCAGCGTTTCTTCGCCAACAGGTACAGAAACCGGTGCGCCCGTGTTGGCAACTTCTAAACCACGGCTTACACCTTCCGATGAACCCATCGCAATGGCACGAACTACGCCGTCACCTAGCTGTTGTTGCACTTCCAGGGTCAAATCTTTTTCAGTGACCTTTAAAGCGTCGTAAATCTTGGGCAGGCTGTCACGTGGGAATTCCACGTCGATAACAGCACCGATGATCTGTACGATACGTCCGCTACTCATTTCCGGTTCCTCTTTAAGCCTAAGCTTGAAAATTCAAAGTGTTAAAATTCTATTCTGGCAACGGGCTTATACAGCTGCCGCACCACTAACAATCTCAGACAGTTCCTGCGTAATCGCAGCCTGACGAGCTTTGTTATAAATCAATTGCAAGCCATCAATCATATCGCCCGCATTATCGGTCGCGCTCTTCATCGCGATCATACGTGCTG
>LUKI01000029.1 GCA_001593685.1 Gammaproteobacteria bacterium F7 | reverse complement strand
TGTAAAATTGCCCTGCTGTTTAGGGCGGTTAGCTCAGTTGGTAGAGCGGCGCCCTTACAAGGCGTAGGTCACAGGTTCGACCCCTGTACCGCCCACCAAACAGTTTGACAATTTGAGTTTAGAAAGTGCAAGTTTTGCGGCCCGGTAGTTCAGTTGGTTAGAATGCCGGCCTGTCACGCCGGAGGTCGAGGGTTCAAGTCCCTTCCGGGTCGCCATTTGCATTTTAAATAAGCCACCTACGAGGTGGTTTTTTTATGCCTGTTATTCTTGCAGAGTAAAGGGCTGAAGTGCCAAGCTTTACTGGAAGTATCGAGTCATTATTCCTCTCAGCCTTTCTTCCTGATAATCTGCACATCGCTTATTTTTAGCACCTGACGCTGATTTTGTTAGGCTGCTACCGAAACTATAAATACATTATTCAGGTAAACCGCCATGCAAATAACAAAAGATACTGTCGCTCAATTTATTTACACGCTCAAAGATGAAGCCGGTAATGAGCTGGAGTCGACAGAAGCGGGGCATCCGGTGGCTTACCTTCATGGTCATGACAATATGCTGGAAGGGCTAGAGAAGGAGTTAGACGGTAAGTCTGTTGGTGATAAGTTTAGTGTGACTTTAGCGCCAGCCGATGCTTACGGTGAACGGCATGAGGAGTCAGTGCAGCGTGTGCCGGTTAAGCACCTGCAGGGCGCTAAGAAATGGAAGCCGGGCATGATTGCGGTGGTCAATACCGATCAGGGGCAGCGGCAGGTAACGGTTGTTAAGGCAGGAAAATTTATGGTGACCGTTGATACCAACCATCCTTTTGCTGGCATGACGCTGACCTTTGATATTGAGGTGCTGGATATTCGTCAAGCCACTGCTGAAGAGATTGCTCATGGGCATGCGCATGGCGTGGGTGGACATCAACACTAGTATACTTTGAGGTGCTTCAGATGAAACTCTATGTACTATTAGATGGCTTGGCAGACGATGAAAACCCAGCCACAGTTGCCGATAAACTGCAGGCAGCAATCAACCTCTGGCTGGCAAGCGAAGAGCTTGAGATTACGCTCGTCGACGAGCGTCCAGAGGATAAGGAAAGTTGGCAGGTCGGGGTGCAGTTTGAGTATCAGCGTAAGGCGACGCTTAAAGCTCCGCTGGATTTTTTATTCAAATGGGCAAAAAAAGCGGAGCGCGAATTTGTTATTGGTTTTTATGATAAACGCAGTGGCGAGCGCGAAGATGTTTGCTACTTTGGCTTTGAAGAAGGTAAGCCGGATGTTAGTGAAGTGGCTATGTATTTGGGCAACTTCTGAGTCAGTTTTATAAGCCGTTAAAATAATTTTTTATCGGCTTCCCGTCTTAGTGTTGGGGCTTTAAAAAGCCCAACACAACATGTCTTTTTGTCTATACTTAATAAACCTTTGCCGATACGTTATCGGCAGGACTGTGTATTTTTGAGTGGTTTATGTTGGCTGGAACAGACAACTTTGAAGCAGAAGCGATTTTTTTTCTTGATGACGGTAACGTTAGCAAGGAAATCCTGCATGTGGAATTTGAAGCGATTCTTGATAACTATGTCGGAATTCCTGAATTTAAGAATCAGGATCAACAGGCTGCCTATGTGAGTATTGTTGATAATCTGCGGATCGACAAGGTGGTGTTGTTTTCTATCAATTTTGATGATCAAGGCCATGTTCCCCACAGCTGGAATTTACCGCTAAGATATATGGCCAGTTTGGCCCACGAGGGGCCAGATCTCGGTGACGGCCCGATTAAAGTGCTTAGTGCTGATGATCCCGTGGAGCCTGAGTATCGACAGTACCTTTGGGATTCGGGTAAGCGGCTTGTTGAAGTGTTAACGGCGATTAATTGTGCTGTAAAACAAAATAAGCTGGGGACCTATGTTGACAGTGGCCAGGTTTCCTTTGCAAATAGTTTGCAGTCTCCTCAAGTTATTCATGCCACGCATTTTGCAGGGCAGCCTATCGGCGGGGCACAGCATTATTTAAGCAATAATCTTGAGTCGGCTTTGCGGGAACAGCAAGCACGTTTAAGAACTGAGCTTGAAGCTGGTCACGCTGATAGCATGCAGAAACTGGCGATCGAAAAAGCGCAGCTGGTTGAGCAAAGTGATGCGCTGTCACGGCAGATGCGGACACTTGAAAGCGAAAGCCGCAGGCAGATTGAGATTATTGTTGATAAGTACCGTGCAAAATTACGTTCACAGCTGGCCGAACAGGAATCCCATTGGCAAAACGTGTTGGCTGAAAAAGAGTTAGCCCTGCATTATGCGCAGAATAAAGAGCAACAAATGCGCGATGAATTAGAACATATGCAGCGTTCGCAGCCGGCGGAGCAGGCCAAGGCTATTCAGTCCTTTTTGCAGCAGCTGATTGACGAAGGTGTTGAGCTTATTGTCAGTGAAAACAGGCTCGGCAGTTATGGCTTGAAGCTGCATCAGATACATGACTACCTGGAAAATAAGGACGCCTTCTGGGCGGCTCAGAACGGTATCTCTGAACAGCAATACAAGGCTTGGCGCAAGCACTACCAGCACCCCGTTTGTCAGGCTGGAGCTTCGACGGGGTGTCTGTGTGGTGCGGCCATCCGGCAAGTTGATCATCCGCGCAATTTTATCGTCGGTGAAAGTGATGTCTGTCATGAGCACCGCATTAAAAAAGTCGGGGAGTATCTGTAGTCACTATGACTGTGAAGACTTTGCTAAGAGCCTAGACAGCATGTATTTTGGTTCTAATGCAGTGAGTCCGCGACTTAATTAGAGGTTCCCGGCCCTATGGATTTGCTCGACCATTCCCCTGATACGCCCCTTCAGAAAGTTGATCACCCTCTGTTCCAGCAGCAGGGTGTTGAGCTTTATATCAAGCGTGAGGATTTAATCCATCCGCTGATCTCTGGTAATAAATGGTACAAGCTCAAACATAATCTGCAATATGCAAAACAGCAGGGCTTTTCACGGCTGGTAAGTTTTGGCGGGGCTTTTTCAAACCACCTTCACGCGCTGGCTTTTGCCGGGCAGCAGTTTGGTTTTGAAACCATTGGCATTGTTCGCGGTGAGCTTATCCAGCCTTTCAACCCAACGCTGGCGGACGCACAGCAGTGGGGAATGCAGTTTGAATTCTTGAGTCGGGCAGCGTACCGCTGTCGACATGACGCTGAGTTTGTTGCGCAACTGGTCGAAAAATATGAACCCTGCTTTGTGATTCCTGAAGGTGGCGCTAATCAATGGGCGTTAAAAGGTTGTGCCGATATTGTTGCCGGCATTGATCAGCAGTTGCCAGAATATGACTATCTTTGTCTGCCCTGTGGCACAGGTGCGACCCTGGCGGGGGTAACTGCCGCTGCGTCGCACAATACAAAAGTGCTGGGATTTTCTGCACTTAAGGGAGCGGTTAGTCTGGGCGATGAAATTAGTAACATGATTTTCGAGTTTAGCCCTGATAATTTCACGCAATGGCAGTTGCTGGATGAGTTTCACTGTGGTGGTTTTGCAAAACTGTCGCCGCAATTGGTGACTTTTATGCGCTGGTGGCAACAGCAGACAGGTATTGAGCTGGATCCTGTTTACACGGGGAAAATGATGATGGGGTTGTGTGAGTTGCTAAAGCGTGATTATTTCCCAGCCGGCAGCAAAATAGTTGCCGTACACACCGGTGGTATGCAAGGAGTGCGAGGTATGCAGGAGCAGATGGAGCGAATGCTAGCTTAGCCGGTTGGCCAGTTGGGAGGTGTAATAAAAAAACGGGTTATTTCGTGAGGCCCCTCAATTGCTGGCTGTATATGAGCAACCATGACCGGGAACGGCTTAATTGTTAGCTGCTCAGTAAGCTGCCTTTTCAAATCATCTAATGTTAGCGGGTATTGATTGTTTTGGAGCTGTAGTAGCGATAACCACTGCTCTTTTTTGAAGATTTGCCAGTGGTCTGAGTAACCTTCTAACAAGTGCATATCACTTACTTTTAGCCAGTAGCCACGGGCATGCTTTGCATGGCTGCAGAGGGGGGCTTGAAAGGGCTGGCTTAAGGGATAAAAAAGATAACCCTTCAGGCAGATTTCACGCAGAGGCTCCTGTACACCAAGTTTGATTAATGTGTCTCGCCCCTGGGGTGTTTGGCTGAGCTGAGTTTGCTGGTTAAACATTTTGAGCAGCTTTATATCGAGCCGGTCTTTGCAGCCAGGGCCGAGCCAGTGCGACCAAGATAGTTGAGGTTGCCCTGTAAGGTCGGCCGTGATTGCGTGAGTGACACCAAGGTAGAATTTTACGGCGGTTTCTAAATGCACGAAGCGCTGACGTTGCTGGCAGTAGTAGATAAAGTCTAATTCGCCGAGTGTACGGTTGTTGTCCATAACGGGCAGGTTGCGCGCAACCAGCCTGACGCCCGGAAAGTTTTCCAGAATGTACTGCCAAAGTACCTCGTAGTAGATGCCTAGTCGACGAGGCTGGCGTTGGCTAATCAGTTCGGCGAGGGGTTGCTGGTGACTGTTGTTTTTGAGCCATTGCATCAATTCGCCCATGATGGGGGCATCGGCAGTCGAGCTTAAACCTTCGCTGTGAGATTGCTTGCCGCATTGTATTAAATCCGGACTGCTGACAGCCCAGAGTAGGTCCGCCTGAAGAGCTTGTTCGACATGACTGAATTGCATACAGGGCCGCTCGTTTTTAGTTGTCCAGGGCTTATTTTTACTGGCTTTGAGGTTGCTGTTGATGTCGGATGATTTTGGCTCTCCGGGCTATGGCTAAAAACTTCCGACTCTGCGTTATTCGCAGCGCGGGCTTCGGTTGTTTTAAATATTCTTCATTCAGCTCTGTTTAAGAGCGCCCGCTTCGAGTGCCTGCACGTTTTTAGTTATCACAAAGGTATTTCAATGAGTGTTAACAGGTCTTCGACATCTCTATACTATAAGGTCTCTAAGCGTAACAGGATACTGTCTCAAACATGCATGACTTTAAATGTGTTGGCGTCGTTGGACGACTGGAAGGCAATGCCCAGAGTATTGATACCCTTAAGCTCCTGATTGATTATTTGCAGGGTAAAGGTGTGAGTATTGTGCTTGAAGAGCATGTTTCTTATGTGTTGCCGGGGCATGGTTTGAGCGTTTCCAGTCATGAAACCTTGGGGAAAGTGTGTGATTTAGCCATCGTGGTCGGTGGCGATGGCAGCATGTTGACCGCCGCACGGGCGCTGGCTAAACATGGCGTCCCCGTCGTGGGTATTAACCGTGGAGGGCTGGGGTTTTTAACCGATATTGCGCCCGATGAGTTAGAGCAGCGACTTGATGATGTGTTTTCCGGAAACTATGAGGTTGAACAGCGTTTCATGCTGGAGGGCAATATTTGTCGTGAGGGTGGTAGTCTGCATCAAGGGCAGGCGCTTAATGATGTTGTGCTGAGTGCGGGTTCCTCCGGGCGAATGATCGAGTTTGAGCTCTATATCAATGATCACTTTGTCTATAGTCAGCGTTCTAATGGGTTGATTATTTCTACGCCCACTGGGTCGACGGCGTATGCGTTGTCTGGTGGCGGACCGATTATGCACCCGTCTTTAGATGCGTTGGTGTTGGTGCCTATTTTTCCCCACACACTTACCGGGCGCCCGATTGTTATCGATGGTAATAGCAAAATTAAAATTGTGCCGGGTAATCTGCATGACACTCATGCGATGGTGTGTTGTGATGGGCACCTTAATTTTACCATTGAGGGTGATGAGGTCGTGTACGTTAATAAAATGGCTGACCAGCTTAAGTTAATTCACCCACTACCGAATAGCTTTTATGAAACCTGCCGTCGTAAATTGCATTGGGGTAGTCGTTTAGCGGGCTAGTTCTTGTTACCTGTCCCAAGACCTTCTGTATGAGTGGATTTGATTTTATTGGCGATGTGCACGGTTGTTGCGATTCTTTAATTGCGCTGCTGGAAAAGCTGGGTTACCAGAAACAAAACGGGGCTTATCAGCACGCCGAACGCCAAGCTATTTTTCTGGGTGACCTGGTGGATCGTGGACCGAAAATTCGCGAAACCTTGCACTTGGTGCGGGCAATGGTGGAGCAGGGCAATGCGCAGATGGTGCTGGGTAATCATGAAATCTCCTGTATTCGTTACCTGACTCCGGCGCGGCCTGGCTCTGGACGTGAATTCCTGCGCGAACATACCGAACGCACTACCTTTATGATCAGTGAAACCTTGCGCCAGTTTGAGCAGCACCAGGCGGAGTTGGACGAGTTTGTGCAGTGGTTCTATCAGCTGCCGCTGTTTATTGAGCATGAGCAGTTCCGGGTTGTACATGCCTGCTGGGATCATGAGCATATACAACGCTTTATTGAGCGCTATCAAAAACCGCATATTGACGAAGAAATGATGCATCAGCCGCTGAGCAGCATGGCGCGGCAAGCGATTGAGCTGCTTACCCGGGGTGCCAATATGTCACTGCCCGGTGGCGAGGCCATGACCACCAGCGACGGTTTTTCGCGTCGTTCATTCCGCGCTAAATTCTGGCATGACAGTCCTGAGGTTTACGGCGATCTTGTTTTTCAGCCTGACCCACTGCCCAAGCATATTCATCATCATCCTTTAACCGATGAGGAGCGCCAGCAGTCGATTCGTTATGCGGCCCACGAGCGGCCACTGTTTGTTGGGCATTACTGGTGTCAGGGCGAGCCAAAGCCAATTACGGATAATATTGCCTGTGTTGATTACAGCGCCATTAACGGCGGTAAGATGGTGGCTTATCGAATGGGGCAAGAGAGCTGCTTAGATAAAGCAAATTTTATATGGGTTGATGCCCGTGACTAACGCCGGCATGTCTAACTGTATGGAGCTGACATGATTGAAGCATTAAGTGTTGCTGTGGATCAGAATTTACAGCCTTTGAGCCAATACCTGTGGGCGATAAATATACCCCACCGTATCAGTGAGCAGGCCGAGCAGCAGGTGGTTTGGGTGCGCAATGAGGATGAGGCGAAGCAGGTGGAAATAGCCTATCGGGCTTGGCAGCAGGGTGAGTTGAGCTTGCAGACGAGGCCTGCTGTGTCGACGTCTTTGGATGATGTCAGTGGTGTGCAGCTGGCGTTATCACGCCTCAAAGCGGTACCGGTGATTAGTTTCATGATTTTAATCAGTGTGCTTGTTACGGGATCTTTGGATACTCGATTTGGGGATGATGTGTTTGGCTTTTTCCGCATGGGGACCGTTGGTTTTATGTTGGAAAGTGGTGAGCTATGGCGTGCTATTACCCCTATATTTTTACACTTTGGCATTATGCATTTAGCGTTTAATATGGTGTTTTTGTGGGTGTTTGGCCGTCAGCTGGAGTTGCGTGAAGGCAAACCTACCTTGCTGTTATTGATGTTGGTCTTTGCTGTGGTCCCTAATTTGGGACAGTACTTTGCCGCTGGAATTAATTTTGGTGGTATGTCGGGTGTTGTTTACGCGGTGTTAGGTTATTGCTGGCTATTGAATCGTCTCAGTCCGCAGCCTGTTTATGCTTTTCCGCCTGCACTGATGGGCTTGATGGTGGCATGGTTGCTAATCGGCTTTTCTGATTTCTTAACCTGGTTTGGCTTTCCTCCCATGGCTAATGTTGCCCATCTGGGGGGCTTGCTGGTGGGACTGGCGGCCGCTTGGATCATGTCGGTCATCCGTTACCGGTGATCCGAAAAATGTAATGTTGGAGTTTTAAAATGACAGAAACCTTTACTGAAAAAGCGCGCTCATTGGATGAGCAGGCGTACCTTGCTTTGAAAACGGCTTTGGAGCTTGGCAAGTGGCCGACGGGTGACCGTCTCACTGCTGAGCAGAAGGAGATTTGCATGCAGACCATCATCAGTTACGAAGTGCAGAACCTGCCTGAAGAGCAGCGTACGGGATATATGGAGCAGGCTTGCAGTAGCCAGTCGGCGGATAAAATCGACAGCGTACAGCAGGATTGATGATGCAGCTAAAAGCCAGTGGTGCATTGTCCATGTTGGCGGCGGATCATGTTGCCCCTGTTTCTTACGGTTTGCCGATTGGTGATAGTTTGATTGGCTTGAATGAGCTGATTGGCGAACGTATTCGCCTCAGTTTTAAAGGTGTTATTAATTGCATCCACTGCGGCCGCAAAACCAATAAGAGTTTTAGTCAGGGCTATTGCTACCCCTGTATGAAAAAGCTGGCGCGCTGTGATAGCTGCATTGTCAGTCCGGAAAAGTGCCATTATGACCAGGGGACTTGCCGCGAGCCTGAGTGGGGTGAGCAACACTGTATGCGCATGCATTATGTCTATCTGGCCAATTCCAGCGGACTCAAGGTGGGGATTACTCGCGGCGAGAATATACCCAAGCGCTGGATTGATCAGGGGGCTGTGCAGGCGTTACCAATTGCCACCGTCGCAACCCGTTATCAGTCCGGTTTGCTGGAAACTTTGTTCAAGCAGCATGTGGCTGACAAAACAAATTGGCGAACCATGCTCAAGGGCGGTAATGCACTGATTGATCTGGCTGCGGAGCGAGACAAGTTGGTGGCTGAGTGTAAAACTGAGATTGAGGCCCTGCAGGAACAGTTTGGGCTGCAGGCGATCCAGTTATGTGATGTGGCTGAAAGTTATGAATTTGATTACCCGGTACAGGAATACCCGACCAAAATTGTTTCCCATAATCTGGATAAAAACCCGGATTTGGAGGGCGTGTTGATGGGGGTCAAAGGACAGTATCTGATACTCGATTGTGGCGTGATTAATATCCGTAAGTACACGGGGTATCAGGCAGAGCTTTATTGCTAAGTTACTTTTAAATAATTATTTAACCTATTGAAAAATATACTATGAAAGATGGCGTTCGCGAAATTCGTTTAGCTGAATATCAGGTTCCAGCTTATTTAATTGATACTACCCACCTACACTTTGAATTGGGGGAATCGGGTACTTTGGTGAAGTCTGTATTACAAATGCGGCTCAACCCTGAATACCCGGATCAGTCCGGTGTGTCTCTGGTTTTACACGGTGTAGACCTGCAGCTAAAACGTATCGCTATCGACGGACATAACCTTAGCGATGATGCCTATGCAGTGGACGATGAAACACTTACGATCCACAAAGTACCCAAGTGTTTTGAGCTTGAATGTGTCACGTTGATTAAGCCTCATGAAAACACCTCGCTTGAAGGTTTGTACAAATCCAGCAAGATGTACTGTACCCAATGTGAGGCCGAAGGTTTCCGTAAAATTACCTATTATCTCGACCGCCCGGATGTAATGTCGGTGTTCACCACCACCATCGCCGCTGATAAAAACAAGTACCCGGTGCTGCTGGGTAATGGTAATGATATTGAGCGGGGTGACTTGCCCAATGGTCGCCATTGGGTGACCTGGCATGACCCTTTCAAAAAGCCCGCCTATCTGTTTGCCATGGTGGCGGGTGACCTGGAGTGTATCGAAGACAGCTTCACCACCTTCAATGATCGTGAAATACCGCTGCAAATCTTTGTTGAGCCGGAAAATATCGATAAATGTGAGCACGCCATGTTGTCCCTGAAAAACGCTATGCGTTGGGATGAAGAGGTGTATGGCCGCGAATATGATCTCGATAAGTTCATGATTGTTGCTGTGAATGATTTCAATATGGGAGCGATGGAAAACAAGGGGCTGAATATTTTCAATTCCTCCTGTGTGCTGGCTAAACCGGAAACCGCGACCGATGGCGCCTATGAGCGCATTGAGGGGGTGGTGGCGCATGAGTATTTCCACAACTGGTCCGGCAACCGCGTTACCTGTCGCGATTGGTTCCAGCTGAGCCTTAAGGAAGGCTTTACCGTTTTCCGCGACCAGGAGTTTTCTGCCGATATGGGCTCGCGCACGGTTAAGCGTATCGATGATGTAAATCTGCTACGGACGTTACAGTTTGCAGAAGATGCCGGACCGATGGCGCATCCGGTGCGCCCTGACGCCTATATGGAAATCTCTAACTTTTATACGGTTACCATCTATGAGAAGGGCGCTGAAGTGGTGCGTATGATTCATACCCTGCTTGGGGCTGAGTTGTTCCGTGCCGGTTCCGACCTTTATTTCGAACGCCATGACGGGCAAGCGGTGACCACCGAAGATTTTGTGCAGGCCATGCAGGATGCCAGCGGCATCGATTTAACTCAGTTTAAACGCTGGTACGGTCAGGCGGGTACGCCGCAGCTGACGGTGACTGATGAATATGATGCCGGTGAAAAGGTGTACCGCTTGACGGTTAAACAGTCCACACCCGATACGCCGGGTCAGACCGATAAACTGCCGCTGCATATTCCCTTCAGTCTTGGCTTGCTGAATGCGGAGGGGGAAGAGGTTTATTCGCATGTGCTGGACGTATTGGATGCCGAGCATACCTTTGTGTTTGCCGATATGCCTGGAAAGCCCGTACCTTCATTGCTGCGGGGGTTCTCTGCGCCGGTGAAACTGACGTATGACTACAGTCGTGAGGAGCTGATGTTCCTGATGAAATACGACACTGATGGTTTTAATCGGTGGGATGCTGGCCAGAAACTCTCTATTGCTGTGATTCAGGACAATATCGCCGCTTATCAACGTGGCGAAGCCCTGAGTATGGATCAGCGCCTTGTTGATGCTTTACGTGCGCTGCTGAGCGATACAGCGCTCGACAAAGCCATGGTGGCGCGTATGTTGATGATGCCTTCTGAGGCATATCTGGGTGAGTTAGCTGAGCCCATGGATATTGAGGCGATTCATAAAGCGCGCCAGTTTGTCCGTCAGCAAATTGCCATGGCACTGCGTGAAGAGCTGTTTGATTGCTATCAGCAAAACCTGAGTAGTGATGATTATCGTCCGGATGCCGATGAGATTGCTCGTCGCAGCCTGAAAAATATCTGCCTGAGTTATCTTATGCTGTTGGGCGAAGAGGGGGTCCTGACGCTGTGTGCGACACAGTTTAATGACAGTAATAACATGACTGACACGAATGCTGCGCTGACGGCGCTGGTGCACTCCAGCTTTGATCAAGCCTACGAAGAGGTTAAAAATACTGCGCTGGAGAGTTTCTATAGCGAATGGAAGCACGATCCGCTGGTGGTCGATCAGTGGTTTGCTGTGCAGGCCAGTGATCCCTCTGAAAATGTCTTTGAACGGGTGACGGCGTTAATGGCGCATGAAGCCTTTGATATAAACAACCCAAATAAGGTCCGTTCGCTGATTGGCGTATTCTGCAACCAGAACCGTGTTAACTTCCACCGTGCTGATGGTGCCGGTTATGCTTTCCTGGCGGATCGCGTGATTGAGCTGGATCGCAAGAACCCACAGATTGCTGCCCGTTTGTTAACGCCGCTGACGCGCTGGCGCAAGTTGACGGCGGATCGTAGTGAGTTGATGCAGCAGGAGCTGCAACGGATTAAGGGGCAGCTTGAGTTGTCGAAGGATGTGTTGGAAGTTGTGACTAAAAGCCTTTAATGGGGCATGAAATAACAGAGGTAGCGTTATGTGACGTTACCTCTGTTAACCATTAAAAACTTTTAATGCCTGCTCTGTCCGGGCGAGATATTTATCAGAGTTGATCTCAAGAATACTTTCCTTATTTTCCCTCTAGAGATTTTCTTCTAATAATGGCTTATAGCGCTGATCGGTTAGGGTGCGAAGAAAGGCGACCAGTGCATCGATTTCTTTATCGGTTAGCGCCGGGCCGGAAAATTCCTCGCTCTGCAAATCAAGGTTTTGATTAACCTCCGGTTGAGCCCAGGGCTTGCCCGTTTCTGGATTGAGTTTGCGCGTAGAGTTATTAAATTTGTCGTAAAACAGCACTACTGTACGCAAATCTCTGAACACGCCGTTGTGCATGTATGGACCCGTCACAGCAACATTGCGCAATGTCGGTACTTTGAACTTGCCTGCTTGGTTGTCATCGTCAATACGTGGGTGTTCAAGTAGACCCCTGTCGATATGATCTACCCCTAAGCCATTTGCCTTGCGAACGGCATTGTTCACAGGTACGCCCAGGTTATGGTATTTGTAGTTGCTGAAGGTTTCGCCAAGGCTATTTGGAAAGGCTTTGAGCTGGTGGCATTTGTTGCAGTTGGTAAACTGCTGCGAGAAAAATAACGCTTCGCCTAATGATTCTTGTTTGTTTAGTTTAACTTCACCTTTTAAGTAACGATCATATTTTGAATCAAAAGGGGAAAAGAAATCGCTATTTTCAAACTCAGCAATACTGGATGCCATAGCACTATAGGCGGCTTCGGGGTCATCAAATATATCGGCTCCAAAAAGCTGGGTAAATGCTTTCACGTAACTATCGTTTTCCTGTAGCCGAGCCACCACAGCGGCTTTATTCGGCATTGCCATTTCTACGGGGTTGAGTGGTGGCCCACCTGCTTGTCCTGCAAGATCTCGTTCGCGACCATCAAGAAACTGCCCGCCGCGAAATTCCCCAGCATCGTTACGGGTAATACGCGGTATCAAGTTGGCGTAGGAAACCGTGGGTGCGTTGCGGTCACCCAGGGAAATACCGTCATCTCCTAGAGACACCATTGCTTCAATACCGTTTGGCCGGTTGTCGACAAAACCATGCGACGGGTTATGGCAGGTCGAGCAAGATTGAGTGCGGTTTTTGGATAGATTTACATCAAAAAACAGACGCTGGCCCAGGTCTGCTTTAGTTTTTAATTCAGACTCTTCCGAGCCAAATGCAAATTGAGCCGGAACAAGTAATGCGAGAGCCAATAAAGTGGCAAGTTTTTTACCCAAGGCAGCCTCCAGTTTGGGAAAGATTCATCAGCGTACCAACGACAATAGATGGCGCGGATAAAATGAAGCCGATCATAATTGTAAAACGTGAAAACTGCGAGAACTTGATACTCGTTATTCCCGCGAATAAGGTGAGTTTCGAGGTCTGTATGAGTTCTTAATATCAGGGGCCGGAGCCCTTAACCTATGACTTCGCCTTTTTGGCGAGATAAGGGAGACGGTCGCGTCTCCCTTATCAATCCCTAGTGCCCCCTGCAGCTTGTCCGGCTTTGCCGGATTCCCTGCGCGCTTCAACTTTTAACGGCGTTCGGCAACTCGGCCTTTTTCCTGCGGTAAAAGTCCTCAGACAATCCCACTTGATCCGTTAAAAGTTTCCAGTGCCCGGCGGTGCTGAAGGGGAGTATTTTGGTGCCGGGTGCAGCCCAAATTAAAATTATCGTCATGCCGGATTAAATCCGGCATCCATGCTGTATCCTAGCAAAGGATTATATTGGCCTTGCCACTTTTCTTATTTTCTCATAGTGTCCCGTAGCGTCTCATACGTTAAAGAGCTATGGCTGATGAGATTCTGACCCTGGAAGAGCTCGCTGACTATCTCAAATTGGTAGAGAAAACCGCATATCGACTGGCTGCCGAGGGTAAATTGCCGGGATTCAAAGTGGGCGGCAGTTGGCCGTTTAAGAGGGAGGATATCCTCCAGCGGATATAAGAATAAAAAGCCCAAGAGGAAAAAGTAAATAATGGATCACTCTGTACACAACAAGTTGGTTTCTTTCATCTGGAGCATTGCCGATGATTGTTTGCGCGATGTCTACGTGCGCGGTAAGTACCGTGATGTCATCTTGCCAATGGTTGTTCTACGCCGTTTGGATACATTGCTTGAGCCAAGCAAACAGGCCGTATTGGATGAAGTAAAGTTCCAGAAAGAAGATATGAATGCCACTGAGCTTGACGATGAGCCATTAAAAGCAGCTTCTGGTCAGGTGTTCTACAACGTCTCAAAATGGACACTCAAAAGCCTGTACAGCACCGCCACAAACAACCAGCAAATTTTACTGGCTAACGTTGAAGAATACCTGAACGGCTATAGCGACAACGTAAAAGAAATCATCGAGCGCTTTGAGTTGTTTTCAAAAATCCGCCACATGGCCGGAAAAGACGTATTGCTCGATGTGTTGGAAAAGTTTGTTTCCCCCTACATAAACCTTACACCTAACCCCGCAGAAGACCCTGATGGTAATAAGTTACCAGCCCTTACCAACTTGGGAATGGGCTATGTCTTTGAAGAGCTGATCCGCAAATTTAATGAAGAAAACAACGAAGAGGCTGGCGAGCACTTTACACCGCGTGAAGTGATCGAACTGATGACGCACCTTGTCTTTGACCCAATCAAAGATGATTTGCCATTAACCATTACAGTCTATGACCCTGCCTGTGGTAGCGGTGGCATGCTGACTGAGTCTCAGAACTTCATTGAAGAAAAATACCCGGCCAGCTCTTCATCTCAAGTGCAGCGCGATATTTACCTGTACGGTAAAGAAATCAACGATGAGACCTACGCTATCTGTAAGTCGGATATGATGATCAAGGGCAATAACCCAGAAAACATCAAAGTAGGTTCGACGCTATCTACAGATGAATTTGCCTCAGACCGTTTTGACTTCATGCTATCCAATCCGCCATACGGTAAAAGCTGGGCGTCCGAGCAAAGAAACATCAGAGATAGTGGCGAAGTGATTGATCCCCGTTTCAAGGTCGAGCTAACCGATTACTGGGGCAATAAAGAAACCGTTGACGCAATACCACGCTCTAGTGATGGACAGCTTTTGTTCCTCATGGAAATGGTCAGTAAAATGAAAGACCCAGCCACCAGTGCGCAGGGTAGTCGTATAGCGTCTGTTCATAACGGCTCCAGCTTGTTTACTGGTGACGCAGGTGGTGGTGAGAGCAATATTCGCCGCTTTATCATCGAAAACGATATGCTGGATGCTATCGTGCAATTACCTAACAACCTGTTCTATAACACAGGTATCACTACCTATATCTGGCTACTGAACAACAACAAAAAAGGAGACGGTAAAGGCCCAGATAGAAGGGGAAAGGTGCAGCTTATTGATGCGAGTTTGTTGTATCGCAAGCTACGTAAGAACCTAGGTAACAAGAACTGTGAGTTTGCTCCTGAGCATATTGCGCAGATTACACAGACTTATCTTGATTGTGCAGAAGTTGAGCGTGAATTAGACGCCAATAACGACCCCATCGGACTCGCTAGCCAAGTATTCAACAATGAAGACTTTGGTTATTACAAGGTCAATATCGAACGTCCTGATCGACGAAAAGCCAAATTTTCTCCAGAAGCCATTGCTCCTTTGCGTTTTGATAAATCGCTTTCCGAGGTGATGGAGCACTTATTCGAAGAGCATGGCGATAAGGTCTACGACAAAGGCTTTTTAAAAGGCACAAGTAAAGACATTCTGGAATGGTGCGAAGATAACGACATCAGTATCAATGCCAAGGCAAAGGCAAAATTGCTGGACGAGAATTACTGGCAAAAACTACTCGCTATTCTCGAAGCTGCCAATCTGTTGATGCGAGAAATTGGCTCTGACGAATTTAACGACTTTAATCTATTTAAAGACAAAGTAGATGCAGAGCTTAAAGCCCAGAAGATCAAACTATCAGCTCCAGAGAAAAACGCCATCTTAAATGCCGTGAGCTGGTATGACGAAAGTGCAGAAAAAGTCGTTAAGAAAATCGTCAAATTATCTGGCAGCAAGCTGGATGAACTGCTTGACCACTTAGGGTGCTCACAGGATCAATTAGTTGATTTTGGTTTCTATCCATCAGGCAAGTCTGGCGAATACATCACATACGAACCTAGCTCAGATTTACGTGATTCGGAATCAGTGCCCCTTGCTCAAACAATACATAGTTACTTTCTGAAAGAAGTAAAACCGCATGTTGAAGAGGCATGGATCAACTTGGATAGCACCAAGATTGGTTACGAGATCAGCTTTAACAAATACTTCTATCGTCATAAGCCGCTACGTTCATTGGATGAAGTGGCTGGCGATATTATCGAACTGGAGCAAAAGGCCGAGGGTTTAATCGCACAGATTCTGGGTGTTGATGTTGCTGAAGTGCAAGGAGAAGCATGATGGATGCTTTAGCTAAGTTGCCGGTATATGACGAATATAAAAGTACACGAGTCAAATGGCTTGAAGAAGTGCCATGTCATTGGGACGAATATCCAATATGCTCAAAAGCTAAATTGAAATCCATAACAAACACAGTCGGAGAAGATCTGCTCTCTGTCTATCTAGACAAAGGAGTCATCCGATTTGATGAAGTTGAGCAAAAAAGGACTAACGTAACAAGCTTGGACTTAAGTAAGTATCAGCTTGTAGAAGTTGGCGATTTCGTGCTCAACAATCAGCAAGCATGGCGTGGTTCAGTGGGAGTTTCATCATACAGAGGAATTGTTAGTCCTGCGTACCTTGTTTTGTCGTTAGCAGAAGGCTTAATGCCAAAATTCGCAAACTATTTATTTAGAGATGGCGGGATGGTTTCTCACTATCTTATATCTTCAAAAGGGGTTGGTACGATTCAGCGGAACTTGTATTGGCCACAGCTAAAAAGAGCGCCCCTATTCATTCCTCCCGTTGAGGAACAACTCTCGATTGCCAATTTCTTGGATACCAAGACAGCACAAATCGACGAAGCAATTTCTATCAAAGAAAAACAAATCGCACTACTAAAAGAGCGTAAGCAAATCATTATTCAGA
The DNA here is from genome assembly GCA_001593685.1 of Gammaproteobacteria bacterium F7. GTDB lineage: Bacteria > Pseudomonadota > Gammaproteobacteria > Pseudomonadales > IMCC2047 > IMCC2047. Next base: position 10,667 of record LUKI01000029.1, on the reverse strand, counting down.
AAGCCGTAACCCAAGGTCTTAATACTGATGTTCAAATGAAAGATTCAGGTGTGGAGTGGATTGGTCAAATTCCTGAGCATTGGGAAATTAAGAAACTTAGATATCTAGGTTTTACTCAAAATGGTATCAGTGCCGGAGCTGAATACTTTGGAGAGGGGTATCCCTTTGTAAGTTATGGTGATGTCTACAAAAATCGTCAACTACCTATTGCTGTTGATGGCCTAGCAAAGTCATCGATTGGTGATCAAAAACTTTATTCTGTTCTATCTGGAGACATATTCTTTACGCGAACATCAGAAACGATTGAAGAAATTGGCTTTGCTTCAATCTGTTTTGCAGATATTCAAAAAGCAACTTTCGCAGGTTTTCTCATTCGCTTTAGGCCTTCAAGCTCACTGCTGTCTAAGGAGTTTTCAAAATACTATTTCAATTCATCGATGATGAGACAGTATTTTGTCAAAGAGATGAATTTGGTAATCCGAGCATCTCTCAGTCAGGAGTTGTTAAAGAATCTTCCCGTTGTGTTGCCGCCTGAAAAGGAACAAATGGAGATATTCGGCTATTTGGAGCATGCTTCCAGACAAATAGATGACACGATATCTCTACAGAAAAATCAAATTGAAAAACTTAAAGAATACAAAGCGACCCTGATTAACAGTGCCGTAACTGGCAAAATCAAAGTGGCATAGCAGGGAGGCAACGTGTTTACGGTAGATCATCAAGCAAATCGAATAAAAGCAGTAAAAACCAAAACATTCAGTGAGCTTGGTTTTACTGAGCGTAAGCACTTGCAGCCAATAACAGAGTTGCAACATAAGCCAGCAAGGACGCGACCATGACTAATCCTATTCAAATTTACGAAACCAACGACCAGCAGATTGAGGTCAATCTTGATCTTGATGCGGAAACGATGTGGTTAACTCAGCGACAAATGGCTGAGGTGTTCGAGAAAGATGTGCGTACCGTCAATGAGCACTTAAAGAATATCTATAAAGAACAAGAGCTTGCGAAGAGCGCAACTATCCGGAAATTCCGGATAGTTCAACAAGAGGGCAAGCGCGAAGTAAGCCGTGAGGTGGATCACTATAACCTCGATGCCATTCTCTCTGTTGGTTACCGCGTGAGCTCTAAAAAGGGTACACAGTTTCGCCAATGGGCGACCCGTACCCTCAGACAGCACTTGGTAGAGGGGTATACACTAAACCAACAGCGTCTCATACAACGCGGGATAGAAATGGAACAGGCGCTTAGCTTGTTGTCATCGACTCTGCAAAACCGGCAAATGGTCAATGAATCGGGCGAAGCGGTGTTGGCGGTGATTAGTGATTACGCCCGCAGTTGGAGCTTACTGCAAGCCTATGATGAGCAATCGCTGGCTGATAGCCAGCAAAAACAAATCGATATGCATGCACTTGAGCTGGACTCGGTGCTTCAAGCCATTGCTGAGTTAAAGAAGGAGCTGATCGCTAAAGGCGAAGCGACTGAACTTTTCGGGCAATTACGTGGTGAGGGGCTAGCCTCTGCCATTGGGACCATTGAACAAGGTTTTGGTGAGGAACTGTTCTATCCGAATGTCGCAAGCCGCGCCGCAAATTTATTGTATTTAGTCATCAAAAATCATCCGCTAGCCGATGGCAATAAGCGTACAGGTTCGTTTCTTTTTTTGTGGTATTTACGCGTGCATCAACATTTTTTGGCAAAGCCTGTAGAGCAGTTGATTAATGACAATACTTTGGTAGCACTTGCGTTATTGGTCGCTGAAAGTAAACCCGAGCATAAAGAATTAATGATTCGCTTGGTAGAACATTTTATTTTACTCAAACAGGAATAAGGTTGGCGCTAATGGTTAGTCAAACAAATGAGCAGGCGCTTGAAGCGGCAATTGAGACAGCCTTGGTTGGTAGTTGTTTGGAAGAGCGGAAAAACCAAGTAAAAGAAGTGATACCCGATTACGGTAATAAGTATTACCAGCCGGGCAACCCCATCGACTTTAATAGGCAGTATGGGCTTGATGAGCGTTTCTTCTGGGCGTTTCTAGAAAAAACGCAGGAAGATGAGCTTGAGAAGATGAGGCGCAACAACCCGAATGACTGGCAGCGCAAAATAGTCGAGCGCTTTGACAGACTCATTAAGAAACACGGTGTTTTGCATCTACTCAAGAAAGGCTTAAGTGTGGATGATGCGCACTTCAATTTGATGTATCCCGCTCCATTGGCAAGCAGTAGTGAGAAGGTGAAACAAAACTTTGCCAATAACATTTTTAGCTGTACCCGTCAGTTACGCTATTCGCTGGCTAATCCGTTGCAAGAAATTGATATGGTGCTGTTTATCAACGGCATTCCATTGATAACCCTAGAGTTGAAAAACGCTTGGACAAACCAGACAGCCCGTTACCATGGTCAGAAGCAATACCGTGAAGACAGAGATACTAATCAACCACTTCTAAATTTTGGCCGCTGCCTTGTGCATATGGCGGTTGATACCGATGAAGTTTATATGACGACTAAACTGGCAGGTAAGGCGACGTTCTTCTTGCCGTTTAACAAAGGGCATAGCTCTTTATCGGGAGTATGTGGTCAGGGCAACCCGCCAAATCCATCAGGGCATAAAACGGCATATCTATGGGAAGGGGTTTTCACCAAAGAAAGCTTAGTCAATATTATTCAGCACTTTGTCAGGCTGGATGGTGCCAGCAAAGACCCGCTAAATAAGCGCACCTTGTTCTTTCCACGCTATCACCAGATGGATGTTGTGCGAAAGCTTATTAACCACGCCTCAGTTAATGGCGTTGGGCAAACCTACTTAATTCAGCACTCGGCAGGTTCCGGTAAGTCTAACTCAATCACTTGGGCGGCCTATCAACTGATAGAGTGCTATCCAGAGTCTGATAAGGTTCAGGGGGCGAAAGGCGTTGACCAGCCACTGTTTGATTCCGTGATTGTGGTGACAGACAGAAGACTTCTAGATAAGCAGCTACGCGATAACATTAAGGAATTTTCCGAAGTTAAGAATATCGTTGCACCCGCCTATAAGTCTTCAGAGCTTAAATCGGCGCTTGAGAATGGTAAGAAGATTATCATTACGACCATTCAGAAGTTTCCTTTCATCATCGATGGTATTGCTGACCTGAGTGACAAGCGCTTTGCAGTAATCATTGATGAGGCGCATAGCTCTCAGAGCGGCTCTGCTGCTGACAAAATGAATCAGGCCCTCGGCTCAGATGAAGTGCGTGATTCAACTGATCCAGACACTGACGATGCGCAAGATAAAATTCTGCAAGCAATGAAATCTCGCAAAATGCGAGGCAATGCCTCTTATCTGGCTTTTACCGCTACGCCGAAAAATACAACGCTGGAAAAATTTGGGCACCGTCAAGCAGATGGCAGCTTTGTACCGTTCCACCTTTACTCAATGAAGCAGGCAATTGAGGAAGGTTTTATTCTTGATGTGCTGGCCAATTACACGACGTACAAAAGCTATTACGAAATTCAAAAATCTATCGAAGATAACCCTGAGTTTGATACTAAGAAAGCACAGAAGAAGCTCAGAGGTTATGTAGAGCGAAGCCAGCAAACGATTAATACCAAAGCCGAGATCATGCTCGATCACTTCATTACCCATGTCGTGAATGCCAAGAAGCTGAAAGGCAAAGGTAAAGGCATGGTGGTGACGCAGAATATTGAAACCGCTATTCGCTACTATAAAGCCATAACGCGCTTGCTTGAAGAGCAAGGCAATCCGTTTAAGGCTGTGATTGCTTTCTCAGGTGAGAAGGAAGTAGATGGTATTAAGTACAGCGAAGCTGAAATGAATGGCTTTGCTGAGAGCGAAACCAAGGATAAATTCGATAAAGACGAATATCGCCTTCTCGTCGTGGCGAACAAGTACCTTACAGGCTTTGATCAACCAAAACTCTGTTCTATGTACGTTGATAAAAAGCTCGCTAGCGTTCTTTGCGTCCAAACGCTTTCTCGTTTGAATCGCTCTGCACCTAAATGGGGTAAGAAAACAGAAGATTTATTTGTGCTCGACTTCTTTAACTCTGCAGATGATATCAAGGCAGCATTTGACCCGTTTTATACTGCAACCTCATTGTCTGAAGCTACGGATATCAATGTTCTTCACGAGCTAAAAGATGAGATGGGTGATGTTGGTGTTTATGAGTGGTTTGAGGTAGAAGAGTTTGTTAAGCGTTATTTCAACAATGAAGATGCGCAAAAGCTCAGTCCGGTTATTGATATAGCCGCAGCGCGTTTTAATGTTGAACTGGGGCTAGAGAACGATGCCAAAATCGACTTTAAAATTAAGGCTAAGCAGTTCGTAAAAATCTATGGGCAGATGGCCTCTATCATGCCCTATGAAATGGTCGTATGGGAAAAGCTGTTCTGGTTCCTGAAGTTCCTCATTCCGAAGTTAAAAGTAGACGACCCAGACGCTGAGTTACTTGATGAGTTATTGGAATCTGTTGATCTAAGTTCTTACGGGCTTCAGCGAGTGAAGCTTGGCCACTCAATCGGACTTGATAGTGAAGAGACAGAGCTAGACCCGCAGAACCCTAATCCACGCGGGGCTCACGGAACGGAAAAAGAAACCAACCCGCTTGATGAGATTGTTAATACTTTCAATGAGCGATGGTTTCAAGGCTGGAGCGCGACACCGGAAGAACAGCGTATTAAGTTCGTAAACATAGCCGAAAGTGTGAAAGCACACCCTGATTACGAAGATAAATACAAGAACAACGCAGACCCACATAACCGTGAGCTGGCCTTTGAGAAGATACTTAAAGAGATCATGTTACAGCGCCGGAAAGACGAGCTTGAGCTATATAAGCTGTTTGCTGGTGACGATGCGTTTAAGTCATCGTGGAAGCAGAGTATTCAGCGTATTGTTGATAGTGGTAGACATGAACTTCCCGGATAAATAGGTGTACTCAGTTATACAGCTTAGCAATTAAAGTTGTGAGCGCATTCTCCACCTTAAGAATGCGCTCCCCCAAATCAACCCCTTCAAATCCAATTGCTTGCAGCTTCTCAACCTCGTAGGGAATAAACCCGCCCTCAGGACCTACCGCCAAGGTGATTCGTTCATTGAGCTGATGTGGGCAGTGTTCTCCCAGAGCTGGGTGAGCAATCAATGCACGACTGCCTGCAATGATGTTCGGCAGCTCGTCCTCAACAAAGGGTTTGAAGCGTTTATGAAATTGCACCTGTGGCAGTATGGTGTCTTTGGCCTGTTGCAGGCCATCCACTAAATATTGCCGTACCTTAACGGGATCAAGGGCTGGGCTTTGCCAGAAGCTTTTTTCCACTTTATAGCTGTTGATAACAATCAGTTGCTCGACGCCTAGTTCCGCCAGGCTGCGGAAAATACGCCGAATCATTTTCGGGCGGGGCAGGGCCAGTACCACAGTAAGCGGCAGCTTGGCGGGAGGCTGTTGATCCAATTGAACAGCCAGCGTGACAGCTTGCTCGTTTAGGTCTGTGATGCGTCCCGAGCCCATCAAGCCGTTCAGCTCTCCGACACGCACCTGGTCACCAATTTGCGAACCATGCACCTGCAGGATTTGCTTAAAACGGGCATCGCTCAGGCGTACGTGCTGTGGATCGATAAAGTCTTGATGCTCAAGCAGAATCAGGTTCACGGTCTAGTCCTAGTAACTGCTAAATTTCATCCTCGTAGACAGGCTCGGCCCACAGGTCATACTCATCGGCACCTGTAATGGTGACTAACAGGGCGTCGCCTGCAAAGGTATCGGTAAAGCCATCCAGATACACTTTGCCGTCAATTTCAGGGGCGTCGGCATAACAGCGGCCGATGGCACCGTCTTCGTCGACTGCATCGATTAATACTTCCAGTTGTTGACCAACTTTCTGTTGCAGGCGTTGGGCTGAGATGGCTTGTTGTGTTTCCATGAAACGCTGCCAGCGCTCTTCTTTGATCTCTTCGGGTACATGATCGGGCAGATCGTTGGCGGTGGCCCCGTCAACGGGAGAGTATTTAAAACAGCCGACGCGATCCAGTTGGGCTTCTTCCAACCAGTCGAGCAGCATCTGGAAATCCTCTTCGGTTTCACCGGGGAATCCGACAATAAAGGTGGAACGAATCACCAGTTCAGGGCAGATTTGGCGCCAGGCCTTGATGCGGTCTAAGGTTTTTTCCTGGTTGCCGGGGCGCTTCATCAGTTTCAGCAAGCGCGGGCTGGCGTGTTGGAAGGGAATGTCCAGGTAAGGCAGAATCTTGCCTTCCGCCATCAGTGGAATCACTTTATCCACGTGCGGGTAAGGGTAGACATAGTGCAGGCGTACCCATACGCCCAGCTTGCCCAGTTCCTGACAGAGGTCCAGCATGCGGGTTTCGATGGCTTGGCCGTCGACAAAGTCGAGTTTGTATTTGGTGTCTACGCCGTAGGCGCTGGTGTCTTGAGAAATGACCAGCAGTTCCTGTACGCCGCTTTCCACCAGCTTTTTAGCTTCTTCTACCACGTCGCCGATGGGGCGGCTGACAAGATCGCCACGCATGGCGGGGATGATGCAGAAGGTGCAACGGTGGTTGCAACCTTCGGAAATTTTTAAATAAGCATAATGACGCGGGGTGAGTTTAATGCCCTGTGGCGGCACGAGATCGGTGAACGGATCGTGCTCGGCTACGGGAACGACTTCATGCACGGCATTCACGACCTGGCTGTAATCGGCTGGGCCGCTGACACTGAGTACACCGGGCTCAGCAGCTTTGATGGCATCGGCGTCTACACCTTTACCCATGCAGCCCGTGACGATGACCTTACCGTTTTCCTGCATGGCCTCATGGATGGCGTCCATGGATTCCTGTTTAGCGCTATCGATAAAACCGCAGGTGTTGACCACCACCACGTCCGCACCGTCATAGTCGGGTACGATGTCGTAACCGTCTAGGCGCAATTGTGTCAGGATGCGTTCGGAGTCTACTAACGCCTTGGGGCAGCCAAGCGAGACGAAGCCGACCTTTTGTTTTTCCTGTTCGTTATTGGTGGGTTTTTCTACGGATGAAGACATGGGCGAGCCTGAGAGAATCAATTGAGCGCGCATTTTACTGAAAATGTGAGGATAGAGCTAATTAGCTTTACTTAAAGTCTTGATTGGTGGAGCTAAAAGTTGTCGAAGTTTTTGCGGAAGAGTGCTGAGTGAGGGCTTGCTGTTTGCGCAATGATGGGCCGCTGGGCGGTGCATGTGACAGAAATAAAGGGCTAATAGCAAGCGATCAGCCCTTTTGAGAGGGTTTCAAATTAAGCTACTCAGCTGTTTTTGGTTTAACCAATACGGAATGCAAAACAGTATTGCCTTCAAAGTACACGGTAAATTTTTCGTAGCTCCAGCTGCTGATAGGTGGTTCTCCAACGGGGCCGTTGATAGCGTAAGGTGCACCAAAGACTCGTTCAACATCAGCCTTGTCCATGCCGTTGTGTGGGCGGCTGATGGTTTGCATATCGGGTGCCTGTTTGGAAACGCTTATTTCCAGAGTATCAGCCTGCGCGACGGACAGGGTAAAGGTTGCGGATAATGTGGCAACGGCGAGCAGTTTAAAAATTTTCATGGTGTTTCCCTGTAATAAAGTAGAGTCTGGTGTTTTAGATCAGTGGGAGTAACCCAAATCCTGATTTTCACGCCTTTGTTTCGCCTGATAGAGTAGTACATGGCGGGCAATAAGACTTCGGCTAGATTCGTCAATATTTTCAAAATTTATATTTATCAAGTGGTTGCCGCTACTATCTGATGAATAGTTTACGACTTTGCCGTATAGCAATAAGCCAATGCAGGAGGGCAGTAATGTTAGTTTGATGGCTAGATATTGCCCCGATTCTATCGATTCATAATGGTGGAAGGATAGCCCACCTTCGCTGAGTGTGATGGTTTTCAAGTGTTCGTTTTTGAGGCTTTCGTCGCAACTGACCAGTGCCTGTGCCAGCAGCTCTATCTTCTGATCAGTACCCTTCAGGTAGGTCTGCAGATTGCGATCTTTTTCACCAATGCTTCGCAGTAGTTGGCTGTTGTCGGCATCGATGGCGCGTAATTGGTTAAGTAATTGAAAGTGTGTTGAGACGGGAATTGGAAAACTGGCGTTTTCGTCATTAACAAAATTGTCAGATACCGGGATAAATTCAAGTCCCGCGCGGTCTTCAATACGGTAAAAATTTCGGTTGTCCTGTACACTTACGGGCATTCGTTTACAATCCAGATCGCTTGATTACGAAATTAAGTATAACAGGGAATTTTTATATTTCCCGCCCACCTGAGTAACAGGGAATACGTTCATTTTTCATGTTTAAACCGCTGCCGCTTTTCATAGGTTTACGCTACACGCGCGCTAAACGTCGCAACCATTTTATCTCCTTTATTTCGCTGACGTCGATGCTGGGTATGATCCTGGGTGTGGCGGTGTTGATACTGGTGTTGTCGGTGATGAACGGTTTTGACCGTGAATTGCGTGAACGCATTTTAGGTATGGTGCCGCACGCTACGATTCAAGCGGATGGTGTGATGCGTAACTGGCAAGTGGCTGCACAGCTCGCTGAACAGGATGCGTCTGTTGCCGCTGTCGCGCCCTATATTCAGGGGCAGGTTATGCTGACCCACGCTGGAGCGGTTCAGGGGGCTTTAATTAATGCGGTATCTCCAGAAGCGGAAACTCGAGTGTCGATTATCCGTGATCACATGGTGGTTGGTGAGCTGGAAAGCCTTAAGGCAGGCGAATTCGGTATTATTCTTGGTGATATTCTGGCACGCCAACTGCGTGCTGCAATTGGTAGTAAGGTAACCGTGGTGATGCCTGAAGCCAGTGCTTCACCGGCGGGTGTGTTGCCGCGTTTAAAACGCTTTACGGTGACCGGTGTGTTTAAGGTCGGTGCTCAGCTTGATGGCTCGCTGGCGCTGATTCATTTAAGGGATGGTGCCAAGCTCTACCGTTTGGGTGACGGTGTGCATGGTATTCGTTTAAAGCTGCATGACTTATTTGAGGCTGGGCCGGTGGCTTGGCGTATCGCTTCTCAGCTGCCTTCGGGTTATTGGGCCAGTGACTGGACTCGCACTCAGGGCAATCTATTCCAAGCTATCAAGCTGGAAAAAACCATGATTGGCTTGCTGCTATTAATGATTGTTGCCGTGGCAGCGTTTAATATTATTTCGACGCTGGTGATGGTGGTAACGGATAAACGCTCGGACATTGCTATTTTACGCACGATGGGTGCTAGTCCGCGCACTATTATGTTGTCCTTTATGGTGCAGGGTGCCGTGATCGGGGTGTTTGGTACTTTGGTTGGCGCTGTGCTGGGCATTGTGTTGGCGCTTTCTGTGAGTGATGTGGTCGCCTGGTTTGAGCAATTACTGGGTGTTCAGATTCTCAGCGCCGATGTTTATTTTATTAGCTATATTCCGTCGCAATTGCGGCTGGACGATGTGCTTATTGTGTGTGGTTCAGGCTTGTTATTGAGTTTCCTGGCGACATTATATCCCTCCATGCGCGCTGCTAAGGTTCAACCAGCGGAGGCCCTGCGCTATGAGTAATGAGGTGACTGGTAACATGGACGCCGACGTTGTGCTGGCCTGTGAAAAGCTGTTTAAGAGCTACCATGAGGGTCCTCAGGATTTACCGGTTATTAAAGGGGTTGAGCTGGCGGTTAAGCGCGGTGAACGTATTGCTATTGTGGGAACCTCCGGTTCTGGTAAGTCGACCCTGTTAAATTTGCTGGGAGGGCTGGATGCGCCAGACGAAGGACGAGTATTACTGGCCGGGCAGGATTACGCCAGTTTGTCCGAGCGTCAGCGTGGTGAGCTTCGTAACCGCAGCTTAGGTTTCGTATATCAATTCCACCACCTGTTGCCTGAGTTTTCAGCGCTAGAAAATGTCTGTATGCCGCTATTGATTCGAGGTACGGCAATTGCTGATGCGGAAAAAGCTGCGCGTGAATTATTAGCGCGAGTGGGACTGGCTGAGCGTGCCGAGCATAAGCCTGCAGAGTTGTCTGGCGGTGAGCGCCAGCGTGTGGCTATTGCTCGTGCACTGGTGCCCCAACCCGATTGTGTCTTGCTGGATGAGCCGACGGGGAACCTTGATTCGCAGACAGCGGAATCGATACATCAACTAATGATCGCGTTAAATCGGGAGCTGGGTACTAGTTTTGTGGTGGTGACTCACGATCAGCAGCTGGCTGAGTCGATGGATCAACTTTATCGTTTACAGGATGGGATGCTGACGGCTGATTAAGCAGCGGCTGCTCTTTCTTAGCGGCTCGCTCGTTGCTGCGTTTTTTCCATTTTGATCTGACGCTCCAGGACCAGAATAGATGGATAGTCAAAAAGCTCAGAAAGCCAAAGATTAATCCTGCGGCTATCGAACCGATGACAAGTGGTTTGCCGATATGATTGAAATTGATTGCCAGCCATACCCAGATATCATCCAGATTGAGTGTCTGGTAGATGGATGGTTCGTTGAGAATCAAGCTGCCTAGCCAATAGTTAAAGTAGAAGATGGGCGGCATGGTCAGCGGGTTAGTGATAAAGACTAGCACCACTGACAACGGCAAGTTACGCTTAAAGATGATGGCCAAAAATGCAGCTAATAAGGTTTGCAGCGGCATTGGTAGAAACGCGCAGAAGACGCCAATAAAAAATGCTCCCGCCACGGAACGGCGGGTG
>LUKI01000028.1 GCA_001593685.1 Gammaproteobacteria bacterium F7 | reverse complement strand
GCGTCATATTGTGTTCGTCCAGCCAAGCGTTAAGACGAGTGATTTTTCCATCACGGTAACTGGGCGTACCGCTGACTCTGCCGGTGTAGCGGCCATTAATTATTTCTGGCTCTGTCGCAATGAAATCGTCAACACCGTGCAGTTTGCAAATGGGGCCGGCAACAAAGCTGTTGGTTGCGGTAACGATGAGCAGGGTGTCGCCTTGGTCGCGATGTTTTTGTAATAAGGATTTAGCTTTACCCTGAAGCATTGGCTGCACTTTTTCTTCCATATAGGCGTCATGCCAGTTGCGCAGGATTGCCATGTCGTTATTCGCTAGTGGTTCAAGAGCGAACTCTAAAAACTCGTTAATGTCCATTTCCCCGCGCAGGTACTGTTGGTAAAAATCCACATTTTTTTGCGTGTAGCTGGCGGTATCAACGTAATTGTTTGCAGCGAGGAACTCCCCCCAGGCTAAATCACTATCGCCTGCTAAGAGCGTGTGATCAAGATCGAAAATTGCCAATGCCATTGCTTATCCTCTGCTTTATAGGGTGATTAATGTACGACGAAGGCGCACATTATAGCGACTTATGTTACGCTGGAAAGACAGTAAATTTGCGGCCCTGTAGAGAAACCGGTAAATTTAAAAGTCGGTTCCAATCGGTCGCAAATCAAAAAACTCGTTTGATTGAAATGTTCGGACCGTAAATTTTGGCGGATTGAGGAGCATTTGCTCGCTCAGAATAAGCTATAGCAGGTGAACAACAGTGATTGACTCGGATGGATTTCGCCCTAATGTTGGCATTGTGTTGGCCAACCCTCGGGGGCAAGTGTTATGGGCCCGGCGAATTGGCCAGCAGGCTTGGCAGTTTCCGCAAGGGGGAATAAAGGAACACGAAAATGCAGAGGAAGCACTGTTTCGAGAGCTGCGGGAAGAGGTCGGATTGAGACCTCAGGACGTTAATGTTCTGGCTATGACAAAGGGCTGGTTGCGTTATCGTTTACCCAAGCATTTGTTACGACATAACTCAAAGCCGATGTGCATTGGCCAGAAGCAAAAATGGTTTTTGTTACAGATGTTAAGTCCGGATGAGCGAGTGGATTTTAGTTATTCAGAAAAGCCTGAGTTTGATTACTGGCAGTGGGTAAGTTACTGGTATCCGGTCAGTCAGGTTGTGTTGTTCAAGCGTGACGTCTACCGCCGCGCACTCAGTGAACTGGCGCCGACGGTACATCAAGCCAGTCGTTAATAGAAGGAAAATCGTCAGGATCATGGAGTATCGATGCTAGGCACACTGCGCAGTATTGTTCAGGAAGTGGATGCAGCAAAAGACCTTAAGGCCGCACTGGGTGTGGTGGTCAAGCGTGTTCAGAATTCCTTGGAGACCAGCGCCTGTGCGATTTACCTGTTAGATCCAGAAACCAACCAGTTGGTGCTACGTGCGGTGGACGGACTCAAGATAGATGCCATTGATAATGTCCGATTACAGACATCGCAGGGACTGGTCGGGCAAGTGCATACTCGTGCCGAGCCCTTAAACCTCGAATACGCTGCCGAGCATAAAAAATTCCAGTATTTCCCTGAAACCGGTGAAGAAGCCTTTAGCTCATTTCTTGGCGTGCCGATTGTGCATCACCGCAGTGTATTAGGCGTGATGCTGGTACAAAGTATGGAGCGCCGTCGGTTTGATGAAGAAGTCGAAGCCTTCATGATTACGTTGGCTTCACAGCTTGCTGTCGTTTTAGCGCATGCCAAGGCAACGGGGACCATTCAGGAAATTTCCCGCCAAGGCGCCGATGCGCTGGTTCGTTTTGATGGTGCCGCCGGGGCGCCGGGGGTGGCCATTGGTAAGGCGGTTGTGGTCTTTCCGCTTGCCGACTTGGATGCGGTGCCTGACCGGCCAGCGAGAGATCATGATTATGAAATTGAGCTGTTTCATGCTGCTGTTGACCGGGTTAGGCGAGATATTGAAGCCGCCAGTTCCAAGTTTTCTTCCAAACTTGGCGTCGAAGAGCGTGGCCTATTTGACGTGTACCTGAATATCCTCAATGACAATGCGCTGGGCGGCGAAGTCATGCAGAAAATTCGCGCGGGTCAGTGGGTTCAGGGTGCGCTACGTGATGTGATTAGCGAACATGTCAGCGTCTTTGAAATGATGGATGATGAGTATCTGCGTGAGCGTGCGACTGATATTCGTGATCTGGGACGGCGTATTTTATCTTACCTGCAGGATGTTCAGCACGAAGTTCGTGAGTTGCCAGAGCAGGTTGTATTAGTGGGAGAAGAGTTAACGCCGGCCAATTTGGCGGAGGTGCCCAGAGACAGGCTGGTTGGTTTGATCAGCTTGCGAGGCTCTAAAAACTCCCATGTTGCGATTTTAGCGCGGGCGATGGAAATCCCTACGGTGGTTGGTGCGTCCGATATACCTTACCGGCAGCTGGAAGGGCTTGAGGTCATTATTGATGGCTACCAGGGGAAAGTTTTCCCTAGTCCTTCTCAGGAATTACGCGCACGTTTTAATGAGGTGGTGGCAGAAGAAAAGGCCATGGTGAGCGGCCTTGAGGCGCTCAGTGATTTGCCGTCGGAGACGCTGGATAAACACCGCATTCCACTGCGAGTCAACACCGGCTTGTTATCCGATGTGGCAAGGTCTATTCAGCGTGGCGCTGAAGGTGTTGGGCTGTATCGTACCGAAGTGCCCTTTATGATGACGGACCGGTTCCCCAGTGAAAATCAACAGGAGGAGGTTTACCGTCAGCACTTGGAGGCGTTTGCACCGAATCCGGTGACGATGCGCACGTTGGATGTCGGCGGCGATAAAGAGCTGCCGTATTTCCCGATCAATGATGCTAACCCGTTTCTTGGTTGGCGTGGTATTCGCATTACGCTTGACCATCCAGAAATATTTCTGGTGCAGATTCGCGCGATGCTGAAGGCCAGTGAGGGGCTTGATAATTTGCGAATCATGTTGCCAATGATCACCAGCGTGACCGAGGTTGAGGAAGCATTGCACCATATCCATCAGGCCTACCAGGAAATTCGCGAGGAAGGTTATGACGTTATCATGCCGGCTGTGGGCGTGATGATTGAGGTACCTGCCGCTGTTTATCAAGCACGTGAGCTAGCGCAGCGAGTGGACTTTTTATCGGTGGGTAGTAATGATTTGACCCAGTACCTGTTGGCGGTGGATCGAAATAACAGTTTTGTTGCTGATTTGTATCACTCCCATCATCCGGCGGTATTAAAAGCGCTTAAATCGGTGGTTAACAAGGCACATCTTGAGAATACGCCTGTCAGTGTGTGTGGCGAGTTGGCCGGCGATCCTTGCGGCGCCCTGCTGCTTATGGCGATGGGCTACGACGAATTGTCGATGAGCGCATCGAATATTTTGCGGGTTAAGTCAGCCGTGCGACATGTGACGCTCAAACAGGCCAAGCAGTTGCTGGAAGAAGTCATGCTGATTGATACTGCTGGTTTGGTTGAAAGCCATTTGAATGCTGCAATTAAAGAGCTGGGCATTGAACACATGGAAGCTTCGCTTTAGTCTCGCCTTCCTAATCCCTTTATCAATTTGAATAAGTTATTAAACGTGCCTATTTACCACGATATTGACCCTATTGCCCTGTCTTTGGGCCCGCTTAAAATTCACTGGTACGGCATTATGTATCTGATTGGCTTTGCTGCTGCCTGGTGGTTGGGGCAATATCGAGCGCGGCAAACCAATTCGCCACTTAAGCCTGAACAGGTGTCTGATCTGATATTTTATGGCGCGCTGGGTGTTGTTGTGGGCGGCCGTTTTGGTTACGTGTTTTTTTATAACCTTGATCGGTTTTTAGAACAGCCGGCCTGGCTGTTTGCGGTGTGGGATGGCGGCATGTCTTTCCATGGCGGATTGCTGGGCGTTATGGTCGCGCTGATGATATATGCGCGTAAATTAGGGGTGAGATTTTTTGCCATGATGGACTTTGTTGCGCCACTCGTACCGGTTGGTCTGGGGGCTGGCCGGTTGGGTAACTTTATTGGCGGCGAACTTTGGGGGCGCGTGAGTGACGTGCCGTGGGCGATGGTATTTTCCCATCCGGCTGCCGGAGATTTGCCACGACACCCCTCACAGCTTTATCAGTTTGCGCTGGAAGGCGTGTTACTGTTTGTCATTTTGTGGTTTTATTCAGCACGACCTCGTCCAGCCATGGCTGTTTCAGGGCTGTTTTTAATCTGCTACGGATCGTTCCGGTTTGTGGTGGAGTTTTTCCGTCAACCCGATGCACACCTTAATTTTGTTGCATTGAACTGGGTGACGATGGGGCAGTTGTTATCGCTACCAATGATGATTGGCGGATTAGCTTTGTTAATAGCGGCATATCGTCGTGCCGGGCAAGAAGTTCAAAAGTGAGAAAGCGATGCAACAATATTTAGACCTCATGCAGGACGTTTTGGATAACGGCGTGGATAAAGCTGATCGCACAGGTGTTGGCACACGTTCAGTGTTTGGGCGTCAGTTACGGTTTGATTTGGGCGCCGGATTTCCGCTAGTTACGACGAAAAACTGTCATCTGAAGTCGATTATTCACGAGCTGCTGTGGTTTTTACAGGGCGACACAAATATTCGTTACCTGAAAGAAAATGGTGTCACCATCTGGGATGAGTGGGCGGACGAGAAGGGTAACCTTGGCCCAGTTTATGGCGAGCAATGGCGGGCCTGGCGCAAGCCTGATGGCGGCACAGTTGACCAGATTAGTAAGCTGGTGCATAACCTGAAGCATAACCCGGATAGCCGGCGCTTGCTGGTGGTTGCCTATAACCCAGGTGTGGCGGATGAAATGGCGCTGCCTCCCTGCCATTCCTTGTTCCAGTTTTATGTGGCTAATGGCAGGCTTTCATGCCAGTTGTATCAGCGTTCCGCAGACTTATTTTTGGGTGTACCCTTTAACATTGCCTCCTATGCTATTTTGACGCATATGCTGGCGCAACAAGCAGATTTGGATGTGGGGGAGTTTGTTCATACTTTTGGGGATTGCCATCTTTACCATAATCACCTGACCGATGATATTGTGCACGAGCAGCTACGTCGTAAACCACGCAAATTACCAAAACTGAACATCAAGCGTAAGCCGCAATCAATGTTTGATTACTGCTACGAGGATTTTGAAATCGTGGGTTATGACCCTTACCCGACGATTAAAGCGCCGATTGCTGTTTAAGCATTGGAAGGCCGCTAATGCTAACTCACTCTATGCAGGCAGCGTGGCGTTAGTATACTGAGTTGCGAACGCCTGAACATCGTCAAAAAGACGGTTTAGGCTGGGCAGTAACGATACAAGTTTTTCACGCTGTCCCGCTTCAGCCGCGCCCTCAATTGCTTCGCAAAGGTCTGCTAATTTAAGTGCTCCGAGGTTGAGTGAGGCCGATTTTAATTTGTGGGCCTGTTTGATAACCACTTCATTGACGTTACTTTCAACTGCCGCGTTGATGGCGGAAATGGCAGTTTTCGCTGACTTAATAAATGAATCAAAGAGCCGGTAGTGCACATTAACATCGTCGCCAACAACTTGGATTAATACAACAATGTCGATGGCACTATGATTATCGGTGGAGATCAACGTTTGTTGTGCTGTGGTCGTTTGCTCTTCATTTTCTATGCTGATTGATGAGCGTTCTTTGGGTAGCCATTTTTCAAGTGCCTTTTTAAGATCCTGCAGGGCCATTGGTTTCAATAGAAATTCATCCATGCCTATATTTAGGCAGCGATGAGCATTACCTTTTGAGGACGCTGCGGTAAAGGCAATAATCGGCGTATGACAGCTACCAGCTTCAGTTTCCCGGATTCTACGAGTTAGTTCGTAGCCGTCGATACCGGGCATGTTAATGTCGGTGAGTATCAGGTGATAATTGTTGGTTTGCCATTTTTGCCAGGCTTCTGCACCATTCTGACAGGCATCCGATTTATAACCGATGATGGCGAGCTGTTGACTGAGGACATCAAGGTTGCTGGCGTTGTCATCAACGAGCAGGATTCGAATACGTTCGTTTTCAGTCAGTATTGGCCGCATGACGGGTATTTTTGATTTAGACCTGCATGCCTTATGCTCCAGGTGTTGGATGACGTCAGATAAGCTGCTTAAAGTGGTTTTATGAGCTTTTTCGAAGGTTTCGAGGTGACGGCTAATTGCCGTCTCCGGTTGCCGTTTTCTGAGCGAGTTTTCTAGTTTCGCTGCGTTATAGGCGAGATCGTTTGCGCCAATTGATGCGCTGGCTCCTCGTAGCGAGTGGGCTAGTGCTGACGCACTATCGAACTGTTTTATCTGCAGTTGTTGGCGGATACTGTCTGCCGCGTCAGCGTTTTTCGCAATAAATTGTTTGACGAGACGAATATAAATCGTGTGGTTGTCGTTCACCCGCTTCAGGCCATCCTGAAGGTCGACGCCAGTGAATGAGATGTTGTCTGGGTTCTTAAGCGTTTGGGAAAAAGCGGTTTTGGTGTTGTTACTCGTCGGTGTGGAGACTATATAACGATCAATGGCGTTGAATAGTTGTTCTGGCTCAATGGGCTTTGGTAAGTGCGCGCGCATTCCTTTGTCGAGGCAGCGTTGTTTTTCGTCGTCCGAGGTGTGTGCCGTCAGACCGATAATGGGCAGGTTTGTATAGCGAGAGTCTGAACGCAGTGCTGAGGTCGCGTCATAGCCGTTCATTTCCGGCATTTGTAAATCCATTAAAATGCCGTCTATTGAGAGAGGACTTTTGCCGAGCATTAAGTCGAGTACCTCTTGGCCGTTATTCGCAACGGTAACTTCTATGCCTTCGCTGCGTAATAACTCAGCAGCTATTTGTTGGCTAATTTCATCATCTTCGGCCAATAAAATATGACACCCTTCGAAGGTGCGTGGTTTGGTGCTGGGTTTGATAAGGCTGATTTCATCGGTGGTTGTGAGCAGGTGCTTAATAAGTGGCTTCAAGTGACTGTCGATGACTGGTGAGGTCAGTAGTGCATCAATACGGCTGCCGATTAGCGGATTGTATTCAGCAATGTCAGCACAGCGGCTGATGAGGACTATTTTTGGGATGGTGGCAAATTCGGTATTCCTGGTTATTCGTAAGGCAACTTCTTCGCCGCGGAGCTGTGGCATGTCTGCTTTACAGATAACTAGCTGATAAGGTTGACCCGTTTGACAGGCATGAACGGCATCATCCAGTCCCTGTTGGGAAGAGTGCACCTGTGTAACAGCACAGCCAAATCGCCTGAGCATTTGTGCGATAGCGTTACTGGAATGGTTGTTGTAATCAATTAAGAGAACGGGTAACGGAGCTTTGGTGAGTACGTCTGGTTGCTTCGGTTGTAATGGAACAGCAAAGGCTGCTGTAAAGGTGAACTCGGTACCTACACCGTAGGTGCTGGTCGCTGAAATTTCTCCCTCCATCATTTCTACAAGCTTTTTGGTGATGTTTAGGCCAAGCCCTGATCCACCATTACGGTGACTGACTGTTGTGGCGGTGCTAGTAAAGGTGTTGAATACTCGAGAACTTTGTTCCGCAGACATACCAATCCCCGTGTCACTGACTTGACAGCTAAGCCGTAAATTCTGGTCGTTACTCTCCACTACATTAACCGTTAGGGTGACCTCCCCACATTCGGTGTATTTGACGGCATTGCTTAGCAGGTTGAGGAATATTTGCTGTAATCGGGCAGCGTCGCCAATGAGTATTTCTGGCAGAGGGTCCTTGATATCAATAATGAACTCCAGGCCTTTATCCTGCGCTGGGCGCGCAATTGATTTGATGACCTTATCGAGTACTTCATTGAAGTTAAAAGAGATTTTTTCCAGGTGTAACGTGCCCGCTTCGATTTTCGCGAAATCAAGAATATCGTTGATGATCGTCAACAGGTTTTCTCCCGAGCTTGCCAGCTTGTGAGTGTAGTCCTGTTGTCGCGGAGTTAAGGTGGTTTGATTAAGTAGGTGTGTTAAGCCCATAACGGCACTTAGTGGCGTGCGAATTTCGTGGCTTATATTGGCTAAAAACTCACTTTTTAGCGTGTTGCTCATTTCAATCTGTTGGCGAGCCAGTTCAAGTTCGTTGGTACGAGCCGCCACTTTATTTTCCAGCTTCTGGGAATAACCTTTGACCGCCTGCTGAGATTGAATGAGGTTGTCACTGACGTGCTGCAGAGAGACTCCCAGCTCGGCTATTTCGCTGACTGTGTTATGACTAATACTTTCAGCTGTCTCGGCGAGTGCTTGGTAGTTGCCAGCGATAATCTCGCCGGCCTGATGAGACAGCTTCTCTATAGGCGTGGTCACTTTTTCGGCAATACGGTAAGCAATAAGTCCCCCTAACAGTATGAAGAGGGTGGTTGCCAGTGACGCAATGGTGAGAGCCCAATATAGCTCGTTTTTGATGTGGGCCTTTTTTTCGATGCGCATTGACTCAATACCTGCAAGAGAAAAGCCAAGCCTTAGCACGCCCCAGTGTTGGCGTTGTAGAATGATTGGTGTGACAACTTCAATATAAGAGGTTTGGTTAGCTGAGTATTCGAGTGATTGCTGGGTGGTAAATGAAGCCATCTGTCGGGCTTTATTGTCGTTCAGCAGACGGGGTTGAAATTCTGGCCGCTGAGTGTGGGCGTAGGCAGTGCGTTTGCGGCTCATGAGAATGGCGAAATCAAGCTCGCCATTGTCGGCGACTAATGTATTTAGCTGTTTTTGCAGCGCCGTGAGGTTTAACTGAGTCAGGTTTTCATTAATGGGTGAGCGTACTTGGCGGGTTAAAATGTGACCTTTGTCGATAAGGCCGGCTTTCAGCTGCTCGATATCGTGCTGCAAATCGTCGTTGAGGTGCTTGTTATGATAAAAAGCGATGACGCCAGTAGCGGTTACCAATATCAGCGCAATCAGCGATGTTATGGTAACTAGCAGTTGATGTAACAGCGTCTTTTTTGGGGGCGCTGACTTGGTCATTTAAGTCGCGACCCACAAGAGCTTGCTGAGGATAGCTGACAGCCGGTGTCGTTGCTATTTGTTAGTAAAAACGTATTTTTGAGAACCATAGACATCCCTGATGGTGCTTGATTTGCAGGTAATAAGTAATCACGATCCTGATTTGGCAAATCAATAATAGCCACTTAATTGTAGTTACTTACATGATAAAAGCACGTATAAATTAGGCTGTTAAATGTCGTAACAAGTCGTCATTAACGATGATGCTGCGATACGCTATTCTGAGAGCTGTTAAGGGCAAAGCGTGCTTACTCAAAGGTTCCGTTTAATTACATGGAATAAAAACTAATAGGGTTAAATGTGAAATGAAACAGCCGCGGCAAATTAATGAGCGACGTGACCGGCAGCGGTGTCCCGGGCTTGCTTATACAGCCACTGTTCAGCGGACTGGGTTAAGGCGGTTTTCTAAACCCTATATGGCGACCATTGTCGATTTTCATCGTTTTGGAGCCTGCCTTTGCGCGGATAAACGAATCACCGTTGGCGCTAAAATCGGTCTTTCCATTAAGTCCACTAGCGAAGAGGTAAGAGGTATAACTGCTGTCGTTTGCCATGTACGGTCACTGCCGACCGGGTATTGGTTTGGCATAAAGTTTCTTCATTCGAGCCAGGGCGGAGGCGCAGGAAGGAGCGTGTTGGCCAGTTTGGAAACCATGATAAAGAAGCAATTGGCTTAACTGTTTGGAATAAGGCTGATGGTAAGTAGGTGTAACGAAAATTTGGTGTTGTTGGTTTTATTATCGGTCGCTTTACTGTTGTCAGCCATTGAGCCTTATGACCGTTTAACCTGGTGGCTGGAAACTTTTCCGGTCTTTATTGGATTACCAATATTGCTGTTGAGTTATAGACGTTTTCCCCTGACGGCAATCGCTTACCGGCTGCTGTTTATTCATGCTCTGATTTTGATTGTAGGTGCCCACTATACCTATGCGCGTGTCCCTATTGGGTTCTGGTTGCAGGACTGGCTTGAATTATCGCGCAACCACTATGACCGACTGGGACATTTGGCGCAGGGCTTTGTCCCCGCTATTTTGGCCCGAGAAATTTTGATACGCCGGTCGCCTTTACAGGCGGGGAAATGGTTGTTTTTCATTGTTGTTTGTATCTGTTTAGCGATCAGTGCTTTCTATGAGTTGATTGAGTGGTGGGTAGCGATTGCGGCACAGCAGGGAGCGATTGAGTTTCTGGGTACCCAGGGCGATGTTTGGGATACACAGTCAGATATGTTTATGGCGTTGATTGGTGCTACCGCAGCCCAGCTGTTGCTTGCGCGACGTCACAGCAGGCAGCTTTCTAGTCTTGGGTGAGCGGACGGTGAGATAACTGTTTGGTGCTTATTAAGGGCATGCCAATTATCCGCTTTGTGCTATGCTTGGCGCTGCTTTTTTCTCAGCCCATTTAGATGTAAGGAATCCCGCATTGAAACTTTCTCTTATTGTTGCGATGGCTCAAAACCGGGTGATAGGGGTTAATAATAATTTGCCCTGGTATTTGCCCAACGACTTGAAATACTTTAAAGCCGCTACCATGGGGAAACCGGTGATTATGGGGCGTAAAACCCACCAGTCCATCGGAAAACCGTTGCCTGGACGCACCAATATTGTGGTAACGCGTGACCCCGATTTTCAAGCGGGCGGTTGCAAGGTAGTGCTCTCGCTGCCTGATGCGATCGAAATGGCTGAAAATATCTGCCTGATTGAGGGCGCTGAAGAAGTAATTGTGATGGGCGGCGCGCAGATCTATGAGCAAGCTCTGGCTGCTGCTGACCGCTTATATTTGACGGAGGTTCACGCAGAAGTAAGTGGTGATGCTTTTTTCCCAGATTTTGAGCGTTGCGAGTGGCAGGAAGTTGGGCGGGAAGATTATAAAGCCGAAGGCCCCAACCCTTATGACTATAGTTTTCTGGTGTTGGAACGAAGGAGCTAGCGCGAAAAATTTAATAAAAAAGGGGCTTAAAGCCCCTTTTTTGCGATCAGAATTAACCTTTCATTTTTCTGAAAACAAACAGCAGTAACAGTGCGCCGCAAATGGCAGTGAGGAAACTACCAATACTGAAGCTGCCTACGCTGCCAAGGCCAATCAGTGAACCGACGAAGCCGCCAACGAAAGCGCCAGCAATGCCCAGTATTGTTGTGACAATAAAGCCACCGCCGTCTCTGCCGGGCATAATCCATTTAGCCAAAATACCAGCAATCAAGCCAAATAAAATCCAGGACAATATTCCCATACTGATCTCCTTATTGTTGAATAATTTGTGCGCTATACCCTAACACAGTCAATAAAGACTTGTCTTTTAACGGCTGCGGATCAGTTGCTCTAGGGAGGCGTTGGCCTGCTGCACGATATAACAAAAGGCGCTGCGTTGCTCTTCGGTCAAGCTTTCCCTGCCGGCGCGATCTGCATAAATAAGGCCGATTAACCGCTTATTGGCAATAATAGGGGCTGCTTGAGCGAGTGGGTTGCCGAGTATTTGTTGCTCTAGTTCGTTGAAACTGGCGCTGTCAGGTGCTTCGCCAATAATGGTGTGTTGGCGTTTTACTGCGCATTGCTGAAAGGCACCTGGCTGATCGTTAGTGATTGGTATGAGCAATTGTTTGCGCCAAGTCTCAGTGCCTTTGCCCAGTGCATGTTTTGCTTGCACTTTGCTGCGATTGGCATCACAGAGCAGGATAGCGACGCGCTCAAGTCCGACGCCCAAATGAATACCTTCGGCAACGGTGTGAAATAGGGTATTGATATCGCACTTGTCTTTCACTAAGACATCGAGGTCGCGCAACATATTGAGCTGAAACTGGGGGTTGGGTTTGAGTGCCGATGAGTTTTCTTTTTTTAATTGAGCCTGTTTGGCTCTTTCGTGTAACTGGTCAACTCCAAGGGCTTTTAGCTCTGAGTTGGCTTCGGCGCTGCCCTGTTCGATGAGATCTTTGATCTCTTTGGTATCGGCCTTACAAAAATCGGCAATGTCTTCGATTAGTTTATCTAGTGCCTGGCTATCAGGGGCTTGGCGTTGAAGTTCGCATAGACGATCGGCAAACTGAACACACTTAACGGCGGGGTCGCTGGTGTTTGGTTTGTTGAGCGCTTCCTTTAATACACTGCCTAACTCCCAGCGCTCTGCCAGGCCGCTCGATAGAGCATGAAAGTTAGTGCCTAATTCGCGCTCAATCAGCTTGTCAGGAGAGTCTTTGTCTTCGAGTGCGAGACTCAGCTGCACCGCCTGCTCGCCGCCAAAACACCAGAAGGCCAATTCGCCAAGACGATAGAGTAGCGCAGCAATAAATACCTCTTCGTTTACCTTCCCTGAGACCTTCTGCATCAGGTTACGCGATTGAACCGCGGCATTAATGGCATGCACAATGCCGTCCAGTAAGTAGGGAGGGCTTTGATTAGAAAGTAATTTATCAATCAATACAACGGAGGTGTAAATGGATTTTACGCCAGCCAGCCCCAGTTGAACCACCGCACGGCTAATGGTGGTGATTGGGTTGTTGATGGTGGGATTATAGATGACGCAGTTGGCAACTTTGAGCACCCGAGAGGTGAGGGACGGGTCCTTCAGTATCACATCCGCCAGCTGCATTGCTGTGCTGTTACTCTTTCCTGTTACCGCTTCGAGTTCCTGAATGACGCCGCCAAGTACCGGTAATTCTGTTTCGGAAAAAACATTTAGCCAACGTTCACGCCCGTGCGTTTTTTCAGCCGCCATCGTTTGAAAATGCCCTGTCTCTGAGTTTGATAATGGCGTCAGTTGCCATCAAGTTAATCCAATAAAAAGGCCGCAATCCACGCGGCAGATAGCGGCCTTTTTTCAGCATGCGATTGCTTAGTCGAGCAATGACAAATCCCTTACCGCACCTTTGTCAGCACTGGTAACCAGTTTCGCATAGGCTTTCAGCGCGGCTGTTACGCGGCGCGGACGGTCCTTGGCCGGCTTCCAACCAATTTTATCCTGCTCGGCACGGCGAGTTGCCAGCTCTTCATCGCTGATGAGAACATCAATGGTGCGATTAGGAATGTCGATCCGGATGGGGTCGCCATTACGCAGCAAGCCAATCGCGCCGCCAGCAGCAGCCTCTGGTGAACAGTGACCAATCGATAGGCCTGATGTGCCGCCAGAGAAGCGACCATCGGTTAACAGCGCGCACTCTTTACCTAACCCCTTGGATTTAATGTAGGAGGTTGGATAAAGCATCTCCTGCATGCCGGGGCCGCCGCGTGGACCTTCATAGCGTACAATCACGACATCGCCGGCTTTGACCTTGTTATCGAGAATGTTCTGTACCGCTTCGTCCTGGCTTTCTACGACATGAGCTGGACCTTCGAAGACTAGAATACTCTCGTCAACACCGGCCGTTTTTACAACGCAGCCGTCTTCAGCAATATTACCGTGCAGCACAGCAAGGCCGCCCTCCAGGCTAAAGGCGTGATCGATAGAGCGAATACAGCCGTTCTCGCGGTCTGCATCCAGGCTTGGCCAGCGTGTGGCCTGGCTGAAGGCTGTCTGAGTGGGAATGCCAGCCGGACCTGCTTTATAAAATGTCTGCACCTCTGGGCTGGGGTTACGCATAATGTCCCAGTTATCCAGGGCGTCCTTCATGGTGGCGCTGTGAACCGTTGGTACGTCTGTGTGTAAAACGCCAGCACGATCCAATTCGCCAAGAATAGCCATAATGCCGCCGGCCCGATGCACATCTTCAATGTGGTAGTTTGGCGTGTTAGGCGCCACTTTACACAATTGAGGAACGGTTTTGGAAAGACGGTCGATGTCCTTCATGGTGAAGTCCACGCCAGCTTCCTGAGCAATCGCTAACAGGTGCAGAATGGTGTTAGTGGATCCGCCCATGGCGATATCCAATGTGATGCAGTTTTCAAAGGCTTTCAGACTGCCGATATTACGTGGTAAAACGCTTTCATCGTCCTGCTCATAATAACGTTTGGCCAGCTCAACAATCATGTGCCCGCCACGTTCGAATAACTGGCGACGGTCCGCGTGAGTGGCAACCACTGTGCCGTTGCCGGGCAGGGCCAAGCCCAGCGCTTCCGCCAGACAGTTCATGGAGTTTGCCGTGAACATTCCGGAGCAGGAGCCGCAGGTGGGGCAGGCGCTGCGTTCGTATTCGGCCACTTTTTCGTCGGAGGCATTGTCATCAACGGCAATCACCATGGCATCAACTAAGTCGAGGTTATGGTCGGCCAGTTTAGTTTTACCGGCTTCCATCGGGCCGCCCGTAACAAAGATGACCGGAATGTTCAGGCGCATAGCGGCCATCAACATGCCCGGTGTAATTTTGTCACAGTTGGATATACACACCAGCGCGTCGGCGCAGTGCGCGTTCACCATATACTCAACGGAGTCAGCGATAATATCGCGGCTAGGCAGGCTGTAGAGCATGCCGTCGTGCCCCATGGCAATACCATCATCAACGGCGATGGTGTTAAATTCTTTGGCAACACCGCCTGCTTTTTCGACTTCACGGGCAACCAGTTGTCCCATGTCCTTGAGGTGGACGTGGCCCGGCACAAATTGCGTAAAAGAGTTCGCAATAGCGATAATAGGTTTGTGGAAATCTTCATCCTTCATGCCGGTGGCGCGCCATAGCGCGCGAGCGCCAGCCATATTGCGTCCCGAAGTAGACGTCTTAGAGCGATAAGCAGGCATAAATAAAACCTCGATATTCTGTTGTTTGCCAAAAAAAGCGCATAGTATCATTTTATGAGCATAATTGCGTTGCATAATAAGAAAGACAGCTGCTTAAGGGGGCAGAATGAAGGTCGATTTTAAGCACAAGGTGGTGGTTGTAACGGGGGCGACAGGTGGCATAGGGCGAGCATTATCCTGGCGGTTTGCGTCGGCCGGTGCGCGTATTGTGCTGATAGATGTTGACGAAGAGCAGCTGCCAGTCGTTCAGAATCAGATTGAACGTTCCGGTACTGATGTATTAAGTATCGCGTGTGATATTGCCGACTACCCGCAATGCGAAGCGGCAATGCGGCAGATAGTTGACCATTTTGGCGGTATTGACTTGCTTATTAATAACGCCGGTGTATCGCATCGCAGCCGTTTTGAAGATACCGATTTAGCCGTGTTCGAAAAAGTCATGGCGGTCAATTATTTTGGCGCCTTACACTGTACCAAGGCGGCACTCCCCTCGCTGGTGGAACGCCGAGGAATGATTGTGACGTTATCCAGTACTGGCGGCTTTGCGCCAATGATCGGCCGAGTCGGATACAGTGCCAGTAAACACGCCCTGCATGGTTTATTTGAATCGTTACGTCTGGAGCTCAAGGAGCAAGGCGTGCATGTGATGATGGTGTGCCCGGGCGCGACCTCCACAGAAATGCATAAACATATGCTCGCAGCCGACGGCTCAATCACCACCATTCCTTCGGTCGCCGCAAAGAAAATGGCCACTCCGCAGGAGGTGGCCGAGGCTATCTTCAATGGCGCACAGCACAAACAACGGTTGGTGATCCACTCTAAGATGAGTAAGGTGAGCTGGTTTTATTGGAAGTTTTTGCCTTCACTGTTCGAGCGCAAGCTTTATCGGCAGTGGCGGAGTGAGTTGGGCCTATAGTTGGCTGCAAACCCTGTTGGAGGCTATATGTCAGAACCAAAAATTGCGCGTCGCGCGCCCTATGCGGTAGAGGTTGAAGCGGGTAAAAAATATTTCTGGTGTGCCTGTGGACGCAGTGCTAACCAGCCTTTTTGTGATGGCTCACATAAGGATACTGAATTTACGCCTGTGCCCTATGAGGCTGAGAAAACAGGCAAGGTTTTTTTCTGTGGCTGTAAGCATACCAAGACGCCACCACTGTGTGATGGCAGTCATTCAAAAATCGGGCGTGATTAACCTTATGGTTGGCGCTCGTTTTCTAAAATTGCGGCGTTGACAACCATAAGAGCGCTTCGTTAGAGTCTGGTGCTTACTGCAGGGCATCCTGTAGGTAGAGGGGTTTTCCATAATAAATAACAATGAGGATGTTTTTGATGCTCTCCACTATGACTTTTTTTGGTCGTCTGCAATTTCTATTTGTCATTCTTCTAAGTGTTTTTTCATTTCAACTTTATGCGGCCTCAGCTCAACCCGCTGTTGCGATCAAAGAACCAAAGGTTGGAGAGAAGGTAAGCAGCTATGCGGTGAAGCGTCTTAATATAGAGTTGCTGTGGGCCGAGTTGGAAGCCTCTTTTAGAGCCACGAAAAAATTCCGTGTACTGAGCCGGGACAAAAATGTACTGGCTGAAATTCGCGAAGAACAACAGTTTTCAGAGTCTGACTTGGCTAAGGGGGATGCTGCTGCAACGGGGGCTCTGGCCAATGCGCATTATTTAATTCTACCAAAAGTGCAGAACTTCAAGTTTTACCGATCAGTAAAACCGCTTCCAAATTTCGATGAAAAATATACACGTCAGGATTCAGGCCTGTTGCACATTACAGCGCAGATGGTTGACACCACTTCTGGTCAAGTTGTTACCAGTTTTGACTTGCAAAGCAGCTTTGCAACGAAAAAAGAAATTGTGAATAACAAAGGGGGGATACCTAACAATACTCATTTCACCCGAATGGCGAAAAAGGTATCGGCGCAACTCGCGGATCAGTTTGTTAATGCCGTTTATCCTATGAAAGTGCTTAAACGAACAAAGAGAAATCAAGTGATTATTAACCGTGGCAAGGATGGTGGGTTAAAGCTTGATCAGGAGTACGAGGTGTTTTTTGCTGGCGAAGAGCTGATTGATCCGGATACGGGGGAATCATTAGGTTCCGGCGAAGAGTATGTGGGTAAAGTGAAAATTGTACGTATCAATCCAAAGGTCACTTATGCGGTGATTACGTCAGAGCTGGATCCTGATAATGCGCCAATCGGTGTGGGTGATATTGTTCGTAAGCCACAATAATTACTACTACTTAGGGAAAAGATGGTGATGCGTAAACTTCAAGCACTGCTTTGTTTTGCGCTGGCTTTTTGTCTTGCCAGCGTGTCTTTAGCCGATCCGGCTGTACTTAAAGCTAAGAAAAACCAAGTCAAAATTTCGATCATGGGGCAGGGCGATTTTCATCCTGATCGTGCTGTTCCGGGTAATATTAAGACCTTACCCGACGATTTGGCGGCTCGTATTATTGAAAACCTGACAGCGACAAAACGGTTTGAAGTATTGGAGCGTTCCGCCCTGCGTAGAGTTGTTAGAGAGCAACAGTTTGGAGGACAACAGCAGGAAACGGACCTTGACAGGGTCATTGAGGAAACGGTTGATAACCTTCCTGATGTTAATGGCTGGACCGTTGCAACGGCTGCCTCAGTTGCCAATCAAAATGACCTGCTCAAAGAGTTTAAGGAACTGGGTACGACTATTGGAGCCGACTACATCGTTTATGCGGTGCTGGAAAAGCATCAGGGCCGGCAAAGCTCGCAGGCTGTCCCCTATACCGATCGGGTGCAAACCACTAATCAGGTTGAAGCTCGTCTGCGGTTGCGAGTAATAGAAACGTCGCAGGGCCGTATTGTTGGCACTGACAGTTTGCATACACGTATCTCAGAGACGGTGTTTGATGGTAAAGCGTCAAGCTTTGATGGTTATTCTATGTTTGACCATTTAGGCTCTGAGGCGGCTATCAGTATTCTCGATATGGTCTTTCCCCCTAGGGTTGTTTCGAAAAGTCCATGGGTGATTAATCGAGGCAGTGATCAGCATGTGGCGCAGGGCGACCGTTACACATTGGTCCGAGAGGGTAAGGAAATCAAGGATGCTGCCGGTGTCGTTATTGGCCGTATCAGAGAAGAGGTGGGTGTTGCCGAAGTGAGCCAGGTTCAGCCAACCTTGTCCGTTGTTAAAGTGATCAGCGGTGAGCCCAAGCTTGATGATCTGGCATTCCCGGTTAAGATGGACAACGCCAAGCCAGACCTTAAAGCCGCGCCAGCTTTAAGCTCCCAAAAGACCGTTAAACAGGATAAACCTCGTTTGGCGGTAGGTTTAATTAAAGCCGGCTCAACAGCGTCTCCCGGTATTGACCCTGATGAGTACTATCGCCAATTTACCGATTCGTTATTATCTCGCTTAACTCAGACCAAACGCTTCCAATTAATTGATCGCCAACAGGTTGATCAGCTGCTTAATGAGCAGATGGCTCAGGCTATGGCTGAAAACCGAGAAATGCCCTCAGCAATGGGGCAGCTTGAAGGTGCTGATTACATGGTGATTGGCAGTGTAGCGCGCTTTGCTATTGATGAAAAAACGATCAAGCTGCCGGGTTCTGACCGAACTATAGTCGTCAGTGAAGGCCGGGTTGAAGGCAATATGCGGATTGTAAATGCGCGCACTGGCGACATTATGGAGTCTCGTAAAGTAACCGTAGTGGAGTCCGTAAAGCAGGCGGTTGCCCAAGAGCAGTTATTTGTTCAGCTAGCTGATGCCTATGCCGACCAGGTTACCGTAAACCTGATGAGTGCAATCTATCCGATTAAAGTAGCCGCCGTGGTATCGGGTGTTGCTTATATTAATCGAGGTGCAGATGGTGGTCTTTCCAACGGTGAGGTGCTGAGCGTTGTACGTCCGGGCCAGCCTGTGATTGACCCTGATACAGGTGTTCAACTGGGGGTGGCGGAAACCGAAATTGGTCAGCTAACTTTGACTGAAGTTGAAGATGCGCGTTCGAAAGCAGCTGTTGGTGGCTTAACCATTCAGGTGGGCGATATTCTTAAGCGTAGTCGCTCTAGCAAAGGCTTGCGTAGTAATCAGCAGGTCAAAAATGTATCGCTTCGTAGTGGTGGAAGTGCCGATCAAATGGGCAGTGGGCCGCTAACCCTTGCTGTTGGCAAAATCAAAATTAATCCACACGCTACAACCGTGTTACACGAACAGCAGCATACTGCTCGTATGACCAGCGATTTAATGATCAAGCTGTCTCAGTTCTCCGAATTTGATGTCATGGAGCGCGACCAGATTGATCAGTTGCTGGATGAAAAAGCCTTCGCTGCCATTTCTGGTGGTAGCTCAATGGAAGGCGCATTACAGCAGTTAGAGGGCGCTGATTATCTTGTTTACTCGGTTATTGACGACTTCCGCGTACGGGTAGAAAGAAAAGAGATTCCTTATACCGATGAAGTCCAAACACGCTATTACGGAACCGTTGAAGCGACCTGTCGCTTAATTGATGTTCATACTGGGCGACTGAAGAGCGCGGTAAAAGTCCGATTAAATGATCGCATTAAAAAAGTAAGTAGCGAATCAATGGCTGTGAGTGACCTGATTGATCAGTTATCGACAGAAATGGCAACCCGTATCAGTGACGATTTGCTAGCGCGACAAAAGGGCGAGCTGGTTCCAGATGGTCGAATTACAGCGCCAGAAAAACGCAAAGCTGAGCCAAAAATTAATCATCCGAATTTTTAGAGTGAAGGAGTAATACTCAAGATGAGCGTCAAAAAGTTTTTTCTATCGGCAGGGTTGGCGGGGCTGGTATTTCTGCCAATGCAGGCCAGCGCTGAATTCGGGTTGTTAAAAGGGTTGACGGACTTAGCGACGGGCAATACTGATGCTCAGCAAACCGCGACTGACGGGCAGCCAGCAGATGCTCCCAGCCTAAAACCAGGTGAGGTGCTTGAGCGCAGTGTTGTCTATGAAGGCTACAGCAAAAAGATTTTGCCGGTTAAAGCAATGGTTAGTCAGGGCAAGCTTGGCGAAGCAAAGGCTGAACTGACGAAAATTTCTCCCAAGCCTAAGAAATATGATTTGCTGCATA
Organism: Gammaproteobacteria bacterium F7; assembly: GCA_001593685.1. Classification (GTDB taxonomy): domain Bacteria; phylum Pseudomonadota; class Gammaproteobacteria; order Pseudomonadales; family IMCC2047; genus IMCC2047. Next base: position 7,916 of record LUKI01000028.1, on the reverse strand, counting down.
ACCTTCAGTTTGGCATGTTGGCGCTGGACTCAAATGAATTGAAGGAAGCGGAAGAGCGCTTTTATCAGGCCGAAAGAAAGATCGTTGCTAGAAATGATCAGGGCAAAATGACGGGGCTGTTCTCAAGTGCTGGGAAATCTGTCTTTTCAACTATCACCGGCAATGCCGAACTAGGAGCGTACCCTGGCGTGGGGTTTGAGCGTGTATTGATGCTCAACTACAAATCGATTGGCTATTTGTTGGCTGGAGAGCGTAAAGCTTATAACGTGACCCGCCGGGCGATTGATTTACAAAATATTGAGAAAAAGGCTTTTGACGCCTCAATCCGTGAAGCGAAAGAGGAAATTCGGAAAAAAGAAAGTGATGATAAAAATAAGGGCGCAGAGCTGAAGAAAGTCGGTTTTGGAAAAATCGTTAAAGATCAATATAAAGAGGGTGAAAAGAAAGCTCAAAGGGTGCCAAGTGCCTTTGTGAACCCGTTTGGTTTTTACATGGCTGGAATCGTCCAGGAATTTGATAGTTATGAAGATGTCAGCCTGCGTGATAATGCGCGTATTTCCTATCAGAAAGCGTTGGAGCTAAACCCTAAAAGTAGTGTTATTAAGCTGGCAATAAAAGAGACTAAAAAGCCACCGCGACGGGATAAACGATTGGTTCATGTCATTGTTGGTGACGGTTTTTCACCTGAAAAGAAATTACTAAAGTTTGATTTAGCAATGGGCTTCGGTCCTCCAACTGTTATTGAACTGCCGGTGTATGAATCAGTGCCAAGTAAAGTTCATCGTGTTGAAGTGCAGACAACTAAAGGCGCACGCTGGGGACGACTGTCGGAAGTTGCCAATATTGATGCTCTAGCGATGCGCTTCCAGAAGGATGTTGGGCCTTTAATGCAATTACAGATGATGACAACTGTGATTCGAAACGTGATTGAAGGTCAGGCCTGGAGCGAAGCGGAAAAGCAAGCCGGGGTTTTAGGTTCGGCAGTTAGTATTTTTAAGAAAAAGCGTGATGAGATGGCGCATCCGGACATGCGGTCCTGGTCATTGTTGCCCGCCCGCTTGTTAGCGACACGTTTTTATGTGCCGAAGTCGGTGTCGCGTGTTGTGCTTGTTAGTTACGACAAAAAGGGCAAGGAGCTTAACCGGCAGCTTGTAAATATTGATAAAAACAGCCACAACATTATTTATGCACGGACGTTAGATAATACCATGCTGACGGCGACCAACAAACGTTTATGGGTAGGAGCAAGATAATGAAGAAGACCTTATTGATGAGCCTTTCACTTCTGTCTGCATTGTTGCTGTCAGCTTGTAGTACGCACGGTAGTAACCCGAATATACGACATAATGCTCAAAATACAATTAACGACGAGCACCCCCGTATGCGGCTGGTTTTGGGCTCAGAAAAACTGGTCGGCAAAATCGCGTTGGTTGACGTTCGTGTCGGGGCTGTTGGTCATTTTGCTCGCGCAGAGGTTACTGTGCAAAATTTATCTAATAACCGCTACAGCCTTGAGTATGTTTATGACTGGGAGGATGAGCAGGGTTTTAGCATCAATGAAAACAAGGTTTGGAAACGTTTTGTGTTAGCCCCTCGCGAAGTAAAAAGTTTCCAAGCTATTGGCAAGGATCAGCGCGCCTATAAAGCCACAATGAAGGTACGTTTGCCCGAAGATGTCTTTATTCAGCAAGAGAAGTTGCAGGAAAAAGAAAACTAACTTTAGTGCTCACTTTTAAGAAAACAATAAACAAGGAAGAGGTAACTCATAATGAATAAAAAACTTGCGCTAGCAGTTGTGGGCGTGACGACGGCCCTCGGGTTGGCGGGTTGCAAAAGCGACGCGATTAAATTTGGCGGTCAATCCAGTGTAGGCGTAGTGGACTCCTCTACTCGTGCGCATTTGCAAGCCGGTTTAACGATGGCTGATTATACGGAGTTGGCTGAGCAGGTTACCAATAAGATGTTGTCCTCTCGTTTTGTCGAGAGCTGGGGCAGTAAAACACCGCGCTTGATTCTTGCAAAACTGAGAAACAATACGGATGATGAAAACGTTCGCATGGCGGATATTTATGATCGTATGACGGAAACGTTGCTTAACTCAGGGGCTGTCAGGTTGCTAGATCAATCGGCGACTAGCTTTGATTACGTGGTGAAATCAGAGCTTTCTTCAAATCGCCAGTACGGTTCAGACAATCAGGAATTGGTGGGCTACAAATTAGAACTTAAGTTGTTTACTTTGGATGGTGAAATGAAGGGCCAGTGGTCAGGCACGTTGTCTTTGGCAAAAGGCAAAAAATCATTTTTTTAAGGCTCTAGGTATGACTCAAGCCTAACCAATAAAAAGGTCTGCATTGCAGGCCTTTTTATTGGTTGAGAGTTAGTAAAGTTAAGGCTAACCGTTGCGATAAACCCAGCGATCCAGGCGGTCAATAAAGGTATCCACCGTTACCTGCTCAGCAGTATTTAGGTGCAGCGTGTGTAGCTCTTCTTCTTCGCTCAATGCGTCGGCTGAGGCCAGTTGTGCTTCGTAGACTTTGACCGTAGCGTCAGAGACGTCGGCACCGGCTTTTTCGCGCGTCGCCAGGCGTTCACGTGTAATCGTGTCATCCAGTGAGCAGGAAACAATTTGTAATGCCACGGCATGCTGTTCGCAAAGTTGGTGGAAAAGGTCACGGTAACCAGCCTTAAGAAAGGTTGCGTCAATCAGTACGGAATTACCGCTTTGCAGAATAACTTCAGCGCTATCACGCAGGCTTTCAAAGGTTTTGTCGCTGGCTTCTTTGCTATAGATACCAATATCCAGGTCGTCGCCCTTGGCGCCTTTCTGCTCGCCGAATAGCTGTTTGCGTACCACGTCAGAACGCAGACGGATCAAGTGCAGGTGCTCCATCAGGGTGTTGCCGACCGTTGATTTTCCCGAGCCCGAATAACCGTGCATCATGATGAGGGTGCGGCAGGGGATTTCCATATAATGCTCAGCCAGATTGGTATAGCTGCGATATTGCTTGAGCACCGTTTGGCGCTCTTCGTCGCTAATGGTTTCATCAAACAGGCGGAAAAGACCAACCTTGGCGCGTACCATGGCGTAGTAGGATTTGTAGAAGTTGAGCAGTTTCAAACCCGCGTAATCGTTGGTTAGCTCCAGGTAGGCGTTAAGAAACTGATTGGCAAAATAGTCTTCGCCACGGTCTTCCAGATCCATGATGAAGAAGGCCGCTTCTCGCATGACGTCAATCCAGTAGAAGTCGTCATTGAACTCGATACAGTCGAAAAGGCGAATCTTGCCATCAAACAGGGTGATATTGCCAAGGTGTAAATCACCGTGACAGGCGCGGATTTTGCCCTGTGTTTTACGCTCTTCGAAGGTGGGTTTCAGTAGCGTAAAGGTGTCCTGCGCCCAGGCTTCAATTTGATCAAGTTGCTGAAGATCAGCTTTCTCGGTCAGCAGTGGGCGAATTTGATCGAAGTTCTGTTGAACCGGAAACATGACCTGCTCGGGGGTACCAAAGCGTGACTCCGGGCTGGCCACCTCAGTACGGGCATGGAAGTCAGCCACTTGCTCTGCGACTTCGCTAATATGGTCACGCGTTAGTTTGCCTTCTGCTAACAGATTGTTGAGCAGGTGTGCCTGGTCAAATTGGCGCATCTTAATAACGTACTCTTGAACGTCGCCTTTGTTCGAGAAGCTGGGGGTGTTCTCATCGCCATATAAAGGTAGCAAGTCCAGATACAACTCAGGGGCCAAGCGGCGATTGAGGCGCAGCTCCTCTTCACAAAAGTGCTTACGCTTTTCCAGCGTGGTGAAATCGAGAAATCCAAAATCCATGGGTTTTTTGATTTTATAGGCGAAGGGGCCTGTTAGAATGACCCACGAAATATGTGTTTCTATGAGCTGAAACGACTCAACATCATGATCGAACAGGGCGGGGTTTTGCAGGGCGTTTAACAGCGCTTGGCTCACGGAAATCTCCACTTTTTAAGGCACTTATTTAGGTCGCGTAGTCTAACAGCCGTTAAATTTTTTTCATCATTATTCAAATAATTACAGTCCATGGCGTCTAAAAAACCAACTACAACCACTCGAACTGCGGCAAAGAAAAAACCAGCAGCCACGAAATCCAGAAAGTCATCGGTTAAAAAACCAAAAAAGGTACGCTCCGGCTGGAAAGGGCTTCTGGTTAAACTGGCTTTAATTGCGGTACTGCTGACCACCGGGTTAGTGGTTTATTTGGATGCCTGGGTAACCGATAAATTTGAGGGTAAACGCTGGTCGTTGCCAGCGCAGGTCTATGCGCGACCACTGGAGCTTTATGTTGGGCAATCGCTGGATTTGCGAGACGTGCAGGCGGAGCTGGAGATGTTGGGTTATCGCAAGCGTTATCAGTTGAGTAAACCCGGCCAGTACGTGGAGTCAGGTAACCGTATCGATATCTATACGCGTAGTTTCCGTTTCTGGGATACTTCAACGCCTGCTCAGCGGGTGCGTTTGAGGACGCAAAACAGCGTAGTCAGCTCGCTTACTGTTGACGGACAAGCGGTTGGTTTATTTAGTCTTGAGCCGTTATTAGTCGGTGGTATTTACCCGGCTCATAATGAAGACAGGTTATTAATTCAGCTGGAAAATGTACCGCAGTTCCTAGTTGATGCGTTGGTGACGGTGGAGGATAAAAATTTCTACAGTCACCACGGTGTGTCACCGAAAGCTATTGCTCGTGCTATGTGGGTGAACGCTAAGGCAGGGCGTGCAGTGCAGGGGGGCAGCACCTTAACCCAGCAGCTGGTCAAGAACTTCTATTTGAGCAGTGACCGTAGTCTGCTGCGCAAAGGCACCGAAGCCATTATGTCGGTGCTACTGGATGCTCATTACGGTAAAGATGAAATTCTTGAGGCCTACTTGAACGAAGTCTACCTTGGTCAGGCGGGTCGCCGTGCGGTACACGGCTTTGGTTTGGGCAGCCAATATTATTTTGGACGCTCAATCAGCGAATTGAAACTGCACCAGGCGGCATTGCTGGTGTCATTAGTGAAAGGTCCATCCTATTACAATCCCCGGCGGCATCCGGAGCGTGCTCGAACGCGCCGTAATTTGGTGCTGACTATGCTGGAGCAGGACGGCTTAATTACAGCGAGCGAAGCGCGGGCGGCTAAATCCAAGCCGTTGGATGTGGCGGCCAAGTCTTCCTACTCCGAAGCGGTGTATCCGGCTTATGTTGATCTGGTGAAACGGCAGCTGCAGCGCGATTACCGGCCAGAAGATCTAACCAGCGAGGGGCTGCGCATCTTTACCAGTCTCGACCCGTTAGTGCAGCGTGATGCCGAGCGGGCGCTGTCGTCTACGGCGACGCGACTAGAGCATCAGCGCGGCGATCAATTAAAAAAAATGCAAGGAGCGCTGGTGGTAACCAGCACGGATACTGGCGAAGTGTTGGCGCTGGTAGGGGGTAAAAATAGCAAATATTCGGGTTTTAACCGTGCCTTGGATGCTATCCGCCCCGTGGGCTCGGTTATCAAGCCCGCGGTTTATTTGACGGCCCTGACGCAACCCCGACTTTATCAGCTAACAACCTTGCTTGATGACAGCCCGATTACTATTGAACTGGCAAATGGAGACCTCTGGGAACCCAAAAACGCGGACAAAAAAGACCATGGTCAGGTGCCGCTTCATCGTGCGCTAGCGCATTCCTATAATCAGGCGACGGCTCGGTTAGGTATGGAACTGGGTATTAACAATGTGTTGCAAACGCTAAAAAACCTCGGCGTCGAACGGCCATTGCCAGCTTATCCGTCGGTACTATTGGGGGCGGTGGGGATGTCGCCATTAGAGGTCGCTTCGATGTATCAGACGCTGGCTGCGGGTGGGTTTGATACTCCGTTAAGAGCTATTCGGGCGGTCTCGACTGCCGAAGGTGAGCCGCTTAATCGTTATCCGTTGCAGCTGGAGCAGAAGGTTGATCCCGGCGCGGTACACCTGCTGCATTACGCGTTGCAGGCAACCATGCGGGAGGGTACAGGGCGTTCGGTTTATGCCAGTTTGCCTGAGAATCTGGGTATTGCCGGTAAAACCGGCACCACGGATGACTTGCGTGATAGCTGGTTTGCAGGTTTTACCGGTGATCGGCTGGCTGTGGTCTGGCTGGGTAATGACGACAATTCGCCGGTGGGATTGTCTGGTAGCTCCGGTGCTCTCAAAGTCTGGCAAAGCCTGATGCTGCGGATTAAGCCGCAATCCTTCGTAAGTAATGTGCCTGAGAATATTAATTATCAGTGGGTTGATGATGAAAGCGGCTTGCTCAGTGGTAAACTATGCAAAGGTGCGCGTCAGGTGCCCTTTGTTCGAGGTAGTGAGCCTGGCGAGAAGTCTCGTTGTGCGCCGGGCTTTGAGCGTGTTGGCGACTGGATAAAATCCTGGTTTTAGCAATTAGTTATTTTTCAGCAAATAATACTTAAGGCACGTCTGAGCGGTGCTTTAGATACTGATAGGAAGTAATCATGATTCGACAGGCTAACTGTACTTGGCTGCTGGTTTTAGCGACCGTGATTAGCGGTTGCGCTAGCCGTGGTGATTACGCGAATGTGCCTGTTGAAGAAGCCGGATCACAGTCGGGCGCCGTGTACGAGTCGTCGGGTTATCCGCCACGGTCAGAACCTGACCAGCGTTACCCTGTTCCCGATTATTCGGAGCCTGACTTCCCGCCGCCCCCGTCGTATGACAAACCAGCACAGGCACCAGCTGCGGCTTCAACGAATAGTGCAGTTATTGCTCTGCTAAGCGCGTCGCAGCAGCAACGTCAACAGGGACAGTACCAGCAGGCGGCAGCCACGCTGGAGCGGGCGATTCGAATTTCTCCGCGCAACGGTAAGCTGTATTACGAGTTGGCGCAGGTGCGTTATCTGGAAGGTAACTATCAGCAATCGAAACAGCTGTGCCGTAAGGCGATTTCATTAGCCGCAGGCGATAAGCCGTTGCTTGAGCGTAGTCGGCTATTGCTAAGTGAACTGCCTGATTAAGCTGACAACTTAACTATTCTTCATTAGGCGTCTTTGAGCGCCTGTTCAACCAGTGCCGTTGCGGCGCGTTTAGCGATAGCAGCGGCATCAAGCTGCGGGGAAACCTGCGCCGTTACGATAGCCCCTTCGAGTATTAACGATAATTCATCGGATAGCTGTTGCGGGTTTGGGGCGCCGGCTTGTTCACAGAGACCTTTAATCCACTCTCTACTCAAACGCTTATATTCTGAGCAGACCTGGCGAATACTGTCATTTGATTCGGCATATTCGCCGATGGCGTTGATGAAAGTACAGCCAAAAAAATTATCTTCGCTAAACCAGAACCCGGCGGCATCGAACACACTCAATAAACGCTGTTTCGGGTCCTCGCAGGCGCCGTTGGTATGTTTTAGGAAATAGCTTCTTAACTGCTCGTCGAGATGGCGCAGTGTTGCAACAACCAGCTCATCCTTGCTGCCAAAGTGGGCGTAGAGCGTGCGCTTTGTTACGCCTGATTCTTTGGCAATTAAGTCAATCCCGGTGGCATGAAAGCCGTAACGGGAAAAAAGGGTAAGCGCTGTATGAATCAGCTGTTCGCGCTTACTGGGAGATGGTGTTTGTGGCATTAAATATACTGCTCTGTTTGACTGAGACTGGGTAACCTGAGGTCATTATAGGTGAAATTCTGCAAATTTTGTTTTGAATAATTCGTCGTGGAGGCGTATTGTAATTTCAAAGTACACTGATCTGTATACTTTGGTTGAGATTGATTCACGTTGATTAAAATAGTGCAGGAGAAACCGATGTTAAATTTCAAACAGTGGTCAGCCGGTATGGTTCTTTTTACCGCGGCAGGCGTTGCTATGAGTGTCTCGGCTGGTGATATGCCGGGTAAAAGTTTATCGCCCCAGGTGTCCGACACCGGCGAA
>LUKI01000027.1 GCA_001593685.1 Gammaproteobacteria bacterium F7 | reverse complement strand
TTTACCGCGTGGATGATGGCCGCGGCGGTGTCGCCGGTGGTCAGCAGCGTTTTGAGCCTCTGAACAGCTGGCCAGACAACGCCAATCTGGATAAAGCACGACGCTTACTGTGGCCAATCAAACAAAAATATGGCCGCAGCATTTCCTGGGCCGATTTAATGGTATTGACCGGTAACGTGGCGCTGGAATCCATGGGCTTTAAAACCTATGGTTTTGCCGGTGGTCGTGAGGACGACTGGGAAGCCGACCTGGTTTACTGGGGCCCGGAAAACGAATTTCTTGCCGATGAGCGCTACAGCGGCGATCGCCAACTGGAAAAACCACTCGGCGCTGTGCAAATGGGGTTGATCTATGTAAACCCGGAAGGACCTAACGGCAACCCGGACCCACTGCTGGCCGCCCGAGATATCCGTGAAACCTTCGCCCGCATGGCGATGAACGATGAAGAAACCGTGGCGCTGATCGCCGGCGGCCATACCTTTGGTAAAACGCATGGCGCACGCAGCCCCGAAGGTTGTGTCGGCGCCGAACCCGCCGCCGCAGGGATCGAAGGGCAAGGCTTTGGCTGGACCAATAAATGCGGCACAGGCAAAGGCGCCGACACCATCACCAGTGGTTTAGAAGGTGCCTGGACTGTCACCCCTGCACAATGGTCGCATAATTTTTTCAGCAACCTGTTTGCCTTTGAATGGGTAAAAACCAAAAGCCCCGCTGGAGCAACACAGTGGATTCCCGCCGACGGTCAAGGCGCTAACCTGGTGCCCGACGCCCATGATCCAACAAAACGTCATGCCCCTATCATGCTCACCACTGACCTGGCGTTAAAGTTTGACCCGAGCTATCGCGAAATTTCAAAGCGATTCCTTGAAAATCCGGAGCAATTTGAACAGGCCTTCGCCAAAGCCTGGTTTAAACTGACTCATCGCGATATGGGCCCCACATCTCGCTATTTAGGCGCAGAGGTGCCCAGTGAAACATTGATCTGGCAGGACCCACTGCCTGAAGCCGAGTACAAGCAAATCAATGATCGCGACATTAAAAAGCTGAAGGCTAAAATACTCGACTCCGGCCTGACGGTTCCTCAATTAGTAAGAACAGCCTGGGCTTCTGCATCCTCGTTCCGCGATACCGATATGCGTGGCGGTGCTAACGGTGCCCGTATCAATCTGGCGCCACAGAGAGATTGGCAAGCCAATAACCCAGAGGAACTAAAAAAAGTACTGGCGGAGCTGCAATCTATCCAAAAGGACTTTAACGACACATCAAACAAACGCAAAGTGTCGCTGGCTGACCTGATTGTTCTCGGCGGTGCGACCGCTATCGAAAAAGCCGCCAAGGACGCCGGCCATGAGATACAGGTTCCTTTTGCTCCGGGACGCGTCGATGCAACTCAGGCTCAGACCGATATCAGTTCATTTAAGGTGCTCGAACCAACGGCTGATGGTTTCAGAAATTATTTTGATGCCAACAACCGCAGGTCACCCACTGAAATGTTGATTGACCGGGCTGACACACTAAGCCTTAACGTCCCTGAAATGACCGTTCTGGTAGGCGGTTTGCGCGCACTGGACGCGAATACCGGTGGTTCAGATCACGGTGTATTAACCCGTCAACCGGCAACCTTAAGCAATGACTTTTTTGTCAATTTGCTAAGCATGTCAACACAGTGGGTGAAGTCCCCAACCGAGGGTGTTTATGAGGGTAGAGACCGTACTAGCGGTGCCATACAGTGGACCGCCACCCCTGTAGACCTGGTCTTTGGTTCACACTCTGAGCTACGTGCGGTTGCCGAGGTTTATGCCGCCGATGATGCTGAAGAGAAGTTTGTTGAAGACTTTGTTGATGCCTGGGTAAAAGTAATGAGGCTGGATCGTTTTGATCTCAGTAAACAGGCTCAATAAGCAAACCTAAAGAAAGAAGGGTAACGAATACTCGCTACCCTTCTTTAATCATCAGTTGTTTCTAATCGTCTCAATTTAAGTTATTTTGCAGTTTTCGTTCATAACCAAAAAATAAAATAACCATTGAACTTTGTTTCAGTAGCCTATGTCTGAGCGCGTACTGTAAGTCAGTACAGTTACGCCTAACCCCTTCATTAGCCCGAAATATAAACTGATTATGTTAAAAAAATGGTTATCCTTGATGCTGCTTGTACTGATTGCTTGTCAATCGGTATGGGTAATGGCAGATAGCCATCCCTTTGACCTGGCGAGTTCTAATCATAGCGAAACTAGCCATAGCCATGGTTTTGCTGGTCAAACGCACCCGGAAAATACCGATACGTCGTCACAGGACCCCAGCTCTAATATCGATGGGCACCACTGTCATAGTTCCGCCCACCTGTTTGTTTCCTTCATATCCGTTGATATTTCACAGCCCATCGCAGCATCAAATCTGCTCGACTACTCTTTTTCACACAACTCACCTTATCTCCCCCTCGGTTTACGACCTCCGATCGCTTAACCCAATACGCTACCCCCTAACCTGGGCCTGTCATGGCGATATTCTGTCATGCACCTGCCTTTTGTATTGGATGAAGTGATTCAGGAGAATCAACGATGAAATTTATTGCTGCTGTTTTTTTATTCAGCTTTTTTGCGCTGCCTGCATGGGCTGGCACCACTAACCCGGTCTCCGTAGAGATTGTTAATCAGCCTTCAAAAGCATGGCGCTTTTCCGCTGTTAACGCCTATCCCGACGATGAAGCTATTCGCATAAAAGGCCATATTGTTGCCGATCGCCGCTTCGGGCTCCCCGAAGGGCATATCGATATTGCCGCCTATTCGCCCAAAGGTGAGTTGGTCGGAACAGCAACGGCTCATTACAAACCGCGTATGTTGCGATACCGAGCGGGCCGTAAAGGTAAAGTTCGTTTCGCCACTAATCTTACCGACGCACCGCCAGCCAGCTCAGCTATCAGAGTCGCTTTTCACTCAATTAGTCAGCGCGACGAAGCGGATTCAGTTCACGCCAATACAGCTATCCAGTAACTCTCATTTACCTGTCGCAAGCAGTGGCGGGTAAACCAATAACTGGAACTAAAGCCCCTTTGCCATTTGGGGCCTAACTCATTGTTTAATAAAAAGAGTTTTCTATGTGTATATCGTTATTTAAACGCGTATTTACTGCCGGCGTAATTTATTGCCTTGCTGTAAATGCTGCATTTTCCACCCCCCTTAGCGAAACCAATAAGAATTTAGCCTGGCAACGCTGGTTAAAAAATCAAATCGAGTTACATCCCGACGTTATTGCTGCAAAACAGCAGCTCAAGGCGCGCTTATCCCTCGCCGATGGGCGTTCTCAACCACTCTACAATCCAGAGCTTGAAACAGAGTTTGAACGCTTAGATAACACGAACAATTATCGACTCGGCATCAGTCAAACTCTGGATATTTGGGATAAACGTGGCAACAGGCGTCAGCAAGCTGATTTTATTCGTCTCGCTGCCAAACAAGCCTACCTGCAAACCTATCAGCAAAAGCTTGCCGAAGCGTTGTCAGTACTGACAACCTACCAGGCATCAAAAGCCCGCTTCCTGTTAGCACAACAGCAGGAACAACAAATTAACACCCTGTTCACACTGATACAAAACAGACAACAGGCCGGAGACCTTGGTCAGGTTGAAGTAAATTTTAGCCTTGCTTCCCTTGCTCAACGCCTCAATGAGACAGCTCTGGCAATGGCTGATTTTCGAAGAGCAGAGGCGCAAGCCCAAGAGTTATTCTCAAATTTTCCCAGCGATAAATCCGTTATTCCCACCCAGCTGTGGCAGGTAACGACAGGCTCGATTGTTGATAAACCTCTTTCTGAAACTGTTGACAGTCATCCCCGTGTTCTTTTGGCCAAAGCGCAATGGGACGTTGAAAAAGAAGCCGCGGAGTTAGCTCGCCTCGATACCAAAGCAGACCCAACTCTGGGTATTAACACAGGCCGTGATGGCGATGAAGATATTGTCGGTTTAAGTTTCTCAATCCCCCTCAATGTTCGTAATAACTTCAGTGCAGAGCGCAGGGCCGCAGATGAACAGGCATTAGCGGCAGAAGCGGCCTATCTGGCTACACGTCGTCAACAACAGTACCAAATCCAGGCAACAGCCAACATCGCGCAGCAGTATCAAAAAAAGCTGCAACGGCTGAAGTTCCTACTACAACAAAGCAATGAAGAGAGCCTGACGTTACTGGAACAACAATGGCAAACCGGTGACCTAGGCACAAATGAATACTTGATCGCACTGCAACAAAACATGGTCGGCGCCCTTTCCGGCATTGAGCTACAGGAAAAACTCCAGCTTGCAGTGATCGATTGGCTCAAAGCCTCCGGACAAGTAACAACACGCATTCTGCCACCGGGCAGCTCTGATTAAGTCCATGACGACTTATTCATAAGTTCCATTGAGCAAAACAAAATTTAGGATCGTAGACAATGAACAAACACCTGTTAACGCTGACACTATCAACTGCATTTTTTATCTCATCGAATACGGCATTTGCCAGCGATGAGCACGACCATGAGAACGATGGGCATCATGAAGCCCACCTGCATCAAACAGAAACAGAGCATGATAAGCATGATCACGCTGAAAACGTCATTGAAAATATCGCTGACCAAAATAGTCACGGTGACGACGCACATGATGAAGGCGGCGTTGCTCTGAGCACCGCTCAAACAAATCTAGCAAACATTGAGGTTCAGGCATTAACGCCCCGTAAAATGGACTACCAGGTCTACGCGCCCGGAGAAATTCAAGCGAACGGTTACACCAATTACCTGGTTTCTCCTCGTGTTGAATCGGTGGTTTTAACGCGGCATGTCATGCTGGGGGAGCATGTAGAAAAAGGGCAAGCGCTGATCACACTATTCAGCGAAACAGTAGCCGATGCTCAGGCCGCCTATCGAGTTTCACAGGCCGAATGGCAGCGTGTGAAGTTACTTGGCAGAAAAGCGGTCGGTGATAAACGCTACGTAAGCGCACGCAGTGAATTTGAAGCCACAAAGGGTAAATTGGCCGCCTTTGGTTTAAGCAAGCAGGCCATCAAAGACCTACCCAAAAAGAAAGCAACGGTATTAGGCGTCTATACCCTGAATGCCTCAACCTCTGGAGCAGTATTGTCAGATAACTTCAATCAGGGGCAACTGGTATCCGCTGGCACAAAACTGATCGAAATCGCCGACGAGCGTGAACTTTGGGTTGAGGCACGAATTTCATCCCAGAAACCACTAAACCTGCCCGCCGGTACGCAAGCTCTGATCAAAGTCGCGGTAGGCACTTTCCCAGCAAAGGTTGCTCAGGAAGCCCATATCATTGACGAAAAATCACGTACCCGTGTTATTCGTTTATTGGTCGATAATAGCGCCCACCAACTGCATCCAGGCATGTTTGCTGACGTTCTCTTTCAATTCAAAACCGACAACCCTGTATTGGCCGTTACCGAAGAAGCGCTAATGCGCAGTGCCGATGGCGACTGGACAGTTTTTATCGAACACGAAGCGGGAAAATTCGAAGCTCAGGAAATTGAGTTAGGTCGTTCATTAGGCCAGTGGCGCGAAATAACCGGCCTCGAAGCCAACACTCGTGTCGTCACTAAAGGTGCCTTTTTTGTCGCATCGCAAATCGCCAAGGGCGGTTTTGATCCACATAACCATTAATCCACCAAAAGGAAACTCACATGTTTAATCGACTTATCGATTGGGCGGTGACCAACCGATTATTGGTGGTTATCGCTTTACTGACGTTAATAACGACGTCAGCGTTTATTATTCCGCGTTTAAACCTGGATGCTTTTCCAGACGTCACCAATGTTCAGGTCGCCATCAATGCTGAGGCACCGGGCCTGGCTGCTGAAGAGGTCGAGCAACTCATCACCTTCCCGATTGAAGCGGTAATGTATGCACTGCCAGATGTTGAGGAAGTTCGCTCCATTTCCAAAACCGGGCTTTCGGGCATTACCGTGGTCTTCAAGGAAGGCACCGATATTTATTTTGCCCGGCAGTTAGTTTTTGAGCGCCTACAGGCTGCCAAAGAACTGATTCCAGAGGGTGTCGGCACACCGGAAATGGGGCCCAATACCTCAGGACTTGGACAAGTTTACCAGTACCTGCTGTCAACAGAGCCGGGAGCCGGCTATGACACCATGGCACTGCGCAGTCTTAACGACTGGGTCGTTAAATTACTGTTAATGCCGGTCGATGGTGTAACTGACGTGCTGTCCTTTGGCGGCGACGTCCGCCAGTATCAGGTCAATATCAACCCCGCTCGCCTGTTGGCTTACGAGCTGACTCAGCAGGATGTAATAAGCGCTCTGGAAGAAAACAATAGCAATGCGGGTGGCTGGTACATGAACCGTGGTCAAGAGCAACTGGTGATCCGCGGTACAGGCTGGTTAAGCAGCGGTCAACTGGGTCTTGAGGAAATTGCTCAGGTACCCTTAAAAAGTATCGATGGCGCTGTCGTCACAGTCGCGGATGTTGCCACCGTTGAACTCGGCAGCGAAATACGCCAGGGCGCTGTCACCATGACCCGCAGAGACGCCGATGGTAACGCTCAGGCATTGGGAGAAGTCGTTTCAGGCATTGTTCTCAAACGCATGGGTGCCAACACCAAAGCGACCATTGATAGCGTCAACCAACGTATTGAGTTGATTAATCAAGCGCTACCGGAAGGCGTCAATTTTGAAGCCTTTTACGACCAGGCCGACCTCATCACCAAAGCGGTCGATACCGTAGTAAATGCACTATTGCTCGCCTTTGTGTTTGTTGTTGTGGTGCTGGCATTATTTCTGATGAACCTGCGCGCCACCTTTCTGGTGCTCATCTCCATTCCCATATCCATCGGCATTGCCCTGATGATCATGGCCTGGTTTGGTTTGTCTGCCAACCTGATGTCGCTGGGTGGTATTGCCGTCGCTATTGGCATGCTGGTCGACGGCTCCGTGGTGATGGTTGAAAATATGTTTAAACACCTGAGCCACCCTGATGCCCTGCACGACAAGCAGCGCAACCAACATATCCAAACCAGCGATGAAGATCCCCACGATGTCGCTCAAGACAAACACGGTATTGCCCTTCGCCTACAGCAGGCGGGCAAAGAAGTGGCACGCCCTATCTTTTTCGCAACGCTGATTATTCTCGTCGTGTTCATGCCCATGTTCAGTTTTGAGGGCGTCGAAGCGAAACTCTTCCAGCCGATGGCTATCAGCATCATGCTGGCCATTATCGCAGCCGTCTTAGTGGCACTGATTATCGTGCCTGCCCTGGCCACCTTTATGTTCCGAAAAGGTGTTAGAGAAAAAGAAAGTTTTATTTTAAAACCGCTTGATCGTCTTTATCGACAGGGGCTTTGCTGGGCGATGAAACGAACCAAGGTCGTGTTGGGTTTTGCTACCGGATTAATCATCATTACAGTGACGCTGGTACCGCAACTAGGTACCGAATTTGTTCCAGAACTTGAGGAGGGAACCATTAACTTACGGGTCACCTTAGCCCCCTCTTCCAGCCTGGATACCGCTCTGAGCGTCGCACCAAAACTGGAGTCCATGCTCCTTGAGTTCCCGGAAGTCAGCTATGCTTTAAGTCGCATCGGTCGCGCCGAGGTAGGCGGCGACCCAGAACCGGTCAATAACATCGAAATTTATCTGGGTTTGAAGCCAGTGTCCGAATGGACCACGGCAAACAGTCGCCATGAGCTACAAAATTTAATGGAACAGAAGCTCGAGCAATTTCCTGGCTTACTGCTCAACTTCTCTCAACCCATCGCTACACGGGTTGATGAGCTGCTATCCGGCGTGAAAGCACAGCTGGCCATTAAATTATTTGGTTCCGATCTCGATGTACTGGCAAGTAAAGGCCAGGAAATCGAAACAGCAATTAAGAGCATAGAAGGTGCGCGCGATGTTGCTATGGAACAGGTTGTCGGCGAGTCTCAGCTAGTTATCACCCCCAACCGCAGACAGCTTTCGCGCTATGGCCTGTCGGTCGGAGATGTTATGTCGCTGGTGCAGGATGGCATTGGTGGCCGTCAAGCGGGTCAGGTTATTAACGGCAACGAACGCTATGATATCTATGTTCGTTTGAATAAGGCCTTCCGTGAAAACCGTGAGGCCATTGCCGATCTTCGTTTGCAGTCACCCACGGGGGCCTGGGTGCGCTTGGGAGATGTCGCTCAGGTGAGTATCGAGTCCGGCCCTCCACAGGTGCGTCGCGACGATGTGCAACGCCGCGTGGTCGTTCAGGCCAATGTCCAGGGTCGCGATATGGGCAGTGTGGTAGCAGATATTCGCCAGGTGATTGCCGACCAGGTTGAGCTACCTGCAGGCTACTCAATTGATATTGGTGGCCAATTCGAAAACCAGCAACGCGCGCAGAAACGGCTCGGCATTGTTGTACCCGTTTCATTGGCTCTGATTGCATTATTGCTTTATTTCGCCTTTGGCTCAGTCGGCCAAGCGACGTTGATTCTGGTGAATGTACCGCTGGCAGTGATTGGCGGCGTATTTGCTCTGTATATCTCCGGTCAGTATTTATCGGTTCCCAGCTCAGTGGGATTCATTACCCTATTTGGCGTCGCCGTACTAAATGGCGTGGTAATGGTGGAGAGCATTAATCAGCGGGTTAACGATGGCTTAAGTATCAAAGATGCCGTTTTTGATGGCGCCACATCAAGGCTTCGTCCGGTACTGATGACAGCTATCACCTCTGCGCTGGGGCTAATTCCTATGTTGCTATCAAACGGCGTGGGTGCGGAAATACAAAAACCATTAGCAACGGTGATTGTTGGCGGGTTAATCACCGCAACCTTCTTAACGCTATTCGTTTTACCCACACTCTATGGCTGGTTTTCTAAATGGACATTAAGAAACATTAACTAAGTGACTGCCCCGCCCTAAAATATATTAACGATTTTTAGGGCGGGACAGCTGTAGCGGAAGCCGCATCGCTGAATAACCGCATCGGCTATTGTGCAGCATATAAACACCGCTACTGATCACAATAAGGCCACCCAATACCGTCATTAAGTCCGGTCGCTCACCAAAAACCAGCATGCCCAATAGCAGGGCAAAAATCAGTCGGGTATAGCGAAAAGGCGTGACCACCGACACCTCCCCGGTGCGCATTGCCACGCTAAGCAGATAATAAGCAAGCACACCACAGAATGTCGCAGCGCTGATCTGCGCACCGGCCTTTAAACTCGGCCAGACAACGTGACCCTCGAACAACAGCATGGCCAGCCCGGTGGGAATCAAGATAAAAAACCCGTATACCCCCAATTGTCTATTTGACAGCTCAACGGGTGCTGCACGAGTCGCCAAGTCACGCCCTGCAAACCCTAACATGCCGAGTACAGCAAACAATGATGCGGGTTCAAAGCTTGCCAGTCCTGGACGAATAATCATTAATACGCCAACAAAGCCGATCAAAATAGCAAACCAGCGCCCCCCCACCACTCGTTCACCAAAAAAAATAGCGGCGCCCGCAACCACCACCAGCGGAGTTGCCTGAAGAATGGCCGAGGCGCTGGACAGTGGTGTCATGACAATCGCCAGCGTGAACCCCAAGCGGCCCGCAATCTCAAATGCCGCTCGCCACAAAATGGCTGGCGATAAAATTGCTGAATTAAAAATGCGCTCGCCCCTTTGTAAGGTCAGCAGGCAGAACACTATCGTACCGCCCACCCCAAACAGCATGAGTATTTCGCCAACCGGTACGCTACTGGAAGCAGCCTTAATAAACATATCTTCCAGCGCAAAAGCAGCCATCGACAATATCATTGCAAAGCTACCGCGCCTGTTATCCATCAATCACCTTTTTCGCAGCCAATGCCGCCATTACTGTAGCGGTCCCATAAATCGCGTTTCTTCGAAGACACGGATCGTTTGATCCTCAGATGCGATCACAAACTCAATAGGCACCTGTGCAGCTAACAGCTTATTTGGTTCAATTTGCACGCGCATCAATATCTCGGCTTGGTGCCCCGGCGGCGCGGTTAGCGATGTGTTTCCGAGCAGTACAGCGCCCTCTAGCCCGCTCAGAGCGATCTGGTAGTGTTGCGTGTCCGCTGCCATATTCAGCAGTTTCAGCCTGTAGCCATTTTCAATCAAGCCATCGGCTGTTTGATAATAAAGCGCACCGCGGTCACGACTGATATCCACGTCAACCAGATCACGATTAAAAAGAATCAAACAGAATACAACAACCATGGCCGTCAACACGGCGGTATAGCCTATCAATTTTGGCCGCAGTACCCGGTGCTCCTGCTTATGCTGTAATCTGTTTTCCGTGGTATATCGAATCAGCCCCTTTGGATAAGCCATTTTATCCATCACCTCGTCACAGGCATCAATACACAGCGCGCAATTAATACACTCGTACTGCAACCCGTCACGGATATCAATGCCCACCGGGCACACCTGTACACACACCTGACAATCGATACAGTCGCCCAGGCCCGCAGCCTTATGATCCAGCTCCTTTTTACGCGCGCCACGTGACTCACCACGCTCAGCATCATAGGAAACAATCAACGTATCACTATCAAACATCACCGCCTGAAAACGTGCATAGGGGCACATGTATTTGCACACCTGTTCGCGTAACCAGCCAGCATTTCCGTAGGTCGCTACCACAAAGAACAGAATCCAGAAGGTCTCCCAGCCGCTGAGGCTAAAGCTGAACAGACTCGGTATTAACTCCCTCATCGGTGAGAAGTAACCCACAAAGGTCAACGCAGTGACCAAAGAAACGCCCAACCAGAGACTGTGCTTTGCGGTTTTACGCAGCACTTTATTGATTGACCAGGGCGAGTGGTCAAGCCTGATTCGTGCGTTTCGGCTCCCCTCCGTAATCTGCTCAGCCCACATAAAAATACTGGTCCACACCGTTTGGGGACAGGTGTAACCACACCACACTCGACCCAACCAGGTCGTCACCGCCAACAGCGCAAAAGCGGCGATAATCAGAATTGCGGCCAGCAGCACAAAGTCCTCAGGCCAGAGCGTTAATCCAAAAATATGAAACTGGTCATTAGGCGCATCGAATAGCACCGACTGTCGCCCCCCCCAGTTCACCCAGGGCAAACCAAAATACGCCATCAATAGTGGCCACCCGGTCAATATGCGAACGCGTTGAAAAAAACCACGGATGTTGCGGGTATAAATTTTCTCGCGTTTTTCGTACAGGTCGAACTCTTCGATGTCGATTTGCTGAACAACATCTGCATCTGAGGTGTCGATATTTTCAAGGGGGATTTTAGCGTTCATGGCCCGAACTCCGACTACTGATTATGGCGCGCAGTATAAGGAATCAAAAAAATCGGAACAGGGACAAAAAAATAAATTATCATAGGCACAGATAACCCTCACCAGCCGGCCGGAAAACCATGACACCTTACCGCTATCAAGCGCTTACCAATCAGCTCAAAGGCGATATTCAGGCAAGCCGCTGGAAAGTCGGCGAACGCCTGCCCTCGGTACGTGAATTATGTCGCACGCAGTCACTTTCAAAGGCAACCGTTCTGCATGCACTCCATCAACTGGAAGCCGAGGGACTGTTGGAGGCACGCCCAAAATCCGGCTATTTTGTTAAAAATACGCAACCAGAAAAACCACCGGCACCCCAGCCCTCTACCCGCAAACCCTCTCCACAAGCGGTCAATGTGCCGAATATTTTCCGCGACATCATGAAGCACAGTGCCGCCTTTGATATTTTGCCCAATGCGGGCGGCAACCAGGCATCCACCCACCTGGTCTCGTTAAACCGCCATATCAGCCGGGCGATGCGCACTCATCCCGAGCACAGCGCCATGTATTACAACGAGCCAACAGGTGACCCGGCGCTGCGTAACCAGCTCAGCGAGCATTACCGCACCACTAGCCTAGACCTTGCCCCATCGCAGTTTTGTATCACCGCTGGCTGCCAAAATGCGCTATTTCTGGCACTCATGGCAACCTGCAAACCCGGCGACAACGTGATCGTCGAATCGCCCGCCTTCTATGGTGCTCTGCAACTACTCCAGCAACTGCAGCTGAATGTCATCGAAATTCCCGCAAGTTCCGAAACCGGCATTGATATCGAAGCCTTTGAGTCAGCACTGCAAAAGTGGCAAGTCACCGCCTGCATCGTCACACCCGCTTTTGCGACGCCGACCGGCGCCACCATGTCCGCTGAAAATCGCAGGCAATTAGTCACGCTCGCTAATCAGTACGATATCGCTGTCATTGAGGATGATATTTACGGCGACCTGGCCTTTGAAACCCGCCCAGCCCCGTTAAAAAAACTGGATCAGCAGGAGCGGGTTATTCTATGCAGCTCCTTCTCGAAGGCGTTGTCACGAGATTTGCGGATCGGCTGGATTAGCGGCGGACGCTGGCATGACCACATTACCCAGCTCAAGCTGGTCACCCAACTGGCCAGCAGCCAGACCGTGCAACAGGGGCTGGCAAGTTTTATGGCAGAGGGCAGCTATCGCCGTCACTTGAACCTTTACCGACAAACCCTTAAACAGCAGCGCGATCAGTTAATCCGTGCCATTCGACGTTACTGGCCAGCGTCAACATTGTTCAGTGTTCCGGAAGGCGGTCTGGCTCTGTGGCTCGAAATGGATACCGGACTGGATATACAAGCCGCTTATCCACGCGCTCTGGAACAGGGCATTATTCTCACTCCCGGCACATTATTTTCAGCTCGTGGGCAATATAGAAATTACCTGCGACTGAGCTTCACCCACCCTATTACTATCGCCAGAGAAATAGCGCTTGAAAAACTGGCTACCACCCTATCCAGTTAAAATTCAAATACCCACTAAATGCTTGAATTATTAACACTCAACACTTGCTGTCCCTGATCGCCCATAAAGTCCTTGAAGGTTTTGGCCAGCCGGCTTTGCTCGCGCTCGGTTCGTTGTACCAGATACCAGCGGCTGTGTATTGGAAAGCCTTCCACATCGAGTTTAATCAGGCCGGGCAAGTCGCCATAATCCAGCGTGTGACGGCTTAAAATAGACAGACCAAGATCTGCCGCCACCGCATATTTAATCGCTTCGTTGCTTTCGATGGTCATTTTCTCATTCAGCGTGACCCCCTCACGTTGACAAAACTGCTCAATCGACAAACGTGTGCCGGAGCCTCGTTCCCGCATAATAAAGGGATAATGGCTGAGACGAGCCAGACTAATACGCTCCTGCAACGCCAGTTCGTGACGTTCCGGCGCGACCACCACCAACTCATTATCAGCAAAGGGCAACGTATCAATGTCGATATTTTGCGGGCAGTGACTGAAAAAATAAAAATCATCCATGTCCTGCTCCAGACGCTCGATCACCTCTTTGCGGTTACTGATTTTAAGGTGCACATCAATCAACGGATGCAACTTACAAAACTCGCCCAGCACTTTCGGTAAAAAGTATTTGGCGGTGGACACCACACAGAGTTTCAATACACCGGCTTTCAAGCCTTTGAGGTCGTTAAGTTCGACTCGCAAGTTGTCGATATTTTGAAAAATGGCCTGTGCACTTTTAGCCACCGCCAGACCAGCATCGGTCAGCTCAATCTGTTTACCTCGCTTGTGATAAATCGGCATGCCAATGAGGTCGCTGAGATTTTTCAATTGAATGGAAACGGAAGGCTGAGAAATATGCAGCTCTTCTGCGACCTGGGAGACACTTTTGCAACGCAGCAGCGCCTGTATCAGTTGCAGCTGTCGCAGTGTTGGTAAACGGTTGCCTTTTAACATAGATATTTATCTATAATTTTTATTTAAAACATATATTATATTTTATTTTATTTAATCACTAGTATGGCCCCACGTTAAATTTTGGAGGTCATACCAATGCAAAACCTGTTCGCTTTTCTGACACTGGCACTACTTTTGAGCGTTACTTTTTTCGCTCAACATACCGGTATGTCAGCGGAAAACCTCTATGCCCTGCTAATCGCCATGGCAGCCTATGTCGCTTTCGCCATGGTGAAAAGTAATCGTCAGGAGAACAGCGATGAGTAGCTTCCTGCCCGATATTCTGGCGCTATTTTTCCTCGCCGCGCTTGTCAGTCAACGCCTTGGCGTTGACCTGCGATTGCCAGATGCCGCCTATCAACTGCTGACCTATGTACTGCTGATCACCATTGGCCTCAAGGGTGGCCAGGCGCTCGCCTATGGCGCTAACTGGTCACTGATCGGACAAAGCTTTGGGGTTATCCTGCTTGGCCTGCTGATCACCATCGCAGCACTGGTCATTATCTCACTGTTTTCAAAACTCAACCGCAGTGATGGTGTGGCACTGGCCGCTCATTACGGATCCGTAAGTGTCGGCACCTACGCCGTTGCCATCAGCTACCTGCAACTCAGGGATATCAGCTTTGAGCCGGAAATCGCGTTATTTGTCGCACTGCTTGAGTTGCCGGCCATCGTCTTTGGTCTATGGTGGCTGAACCGCAAAGAAAGTAGCCGCAAGCTCGACATGAAGGCCGTTTTTGCCCACAAAAGTCTGGCGTTGATATTAATCGGTATGCTGATTGGCGCAATTTACGGCGAAGTCGCCGAACCAATGATCAAAAATATGAAGCCTATTTTTGCCGTCATGTTGGCGCTCTACCTGGTGCACATGGGTGCAACAGCCGGGGCGCGCCTGAAAGATCTGGGGCAAAACCACCTGTTCATCATTAGTTTTGGATTATTTATGCCGCTCATCGGTGGCGCACTGGGTATGGCAACAGCCTGGTTATTTGGCCTGAGTATTGGTGGCATGACACTACTGGCCACATTAGGTGCAAGTGCCTCCTACATTGCAGTACCGGCAGTGTTTGAACAGGCCAGACCTGAAGCCAATATCGCTCAGGCGTTAGTGGCATCACTCGCCATCACCTTTAGCTTTAACGTTATTTGGGGCATCCCGCTTTACCACCACGTCGCCGGCCTGCTGCTCGGTTAATAAAGAACCTCTGATTAATTGGAGATATTCACATGTTTAATTCAATTTCCAACAATGTTCGAAAACTGGGCAGTCATTTGGGACACACTATCGCACAGGATAAAGGTGTTAATTGGCTCGATAATGTTGAACAGGTTCGTCACCTCGGCAAGGATGCCGCGGCTGGCGATCCACAGGCGATTGCAAGCCTGCAGTCAATGTTCAGTCACAGTTCCGAACAGGATTTACTCATCCAGGCCCGCGCTTTCAGCCAATTTCTCAACCTCGCGAACATTGCCGAACAGCAATTCACCATCTCGCCCAAAGGGCTGGAGCAACTGGATTTACCACACCCCCTCGAATCACTGACGGAAAAGCTCGATGGCAAAAGTGCCGAAGAGGTCAAACAGGCGCTGCAAAAACTGCATATCGAACTGGTGTTAACGGCACACCCAACGGAAATTAACCGCCGTACCTTTATCCATAAGTACCACCAGATCGCTGAAGAGCTGGACGATGAAAATGATCGCAGCCAGCAGCGTATCAAGGAGCTGATTGAGCAGGCCTGGCATACCAGTGAAATTCGTCATCAGCGCCCGACGCCTTTGGACGAATCCCGCTGGGGATTAAATACTATTGCCGACAGTATCTGGCAGGCCGTACCGGAATTTATGCGTGAACTGGATAGCTTCTGCCAGCAAACGACCGGTGAACCCTTGGATGAAAGCCTGACTCCGATCACCATGGCCAGCTGGATGGCCGGCGATCGCGATGGCAACCCCTTTGTCACCGCCAAACTCAGTCACAGGGCTATTTTGCAGGCCCGCCTGATGGCCGCCGAACTGTATTTGGCCGATTTCCAGCAGCTCTATCTGGAGCTATCGATGGACACCGCCAGCCAGCCATTAATAGACGCCGACACTCAGCGTATCGGTCCGTACCGCCATCGTTTGCACGGTATCATCGACAAACTGAAATTCAGTATTGCACAACTGCAACAGGGTGAAACTCATCACGTCATTGCCAGCTCCTCAGAATTATTGGAGCCGCTACTCGACTGCCGGCAAAGCCTGCTCGACTGTGGTCTGTTCAATGTCGCCAACTCGCAAATTATTGACCTGATTCGCAAAGTGCGCTGTTTTGGGATTTCATTGGTCAAGCTGGACTTACGTCAACACAGCGAGCGTCACGACAGTGCGTTGGCAGAAATTACTGACGCTCTCAATTTAGGGAACTACTTACAGTGGGACGACCAACAGCGCTGTGAATTCCTGCTCCAGGAATTAACAAACCCACGCCCCCTGCTTCCCGATTACAGCTGGTCGCCAGAGACACAGGAAGTCCTCGACACCTTCACCATGGCTGCTGCTCAGCCGCAAGAATGTCTGGGCATCTATATTATTTCCATGGCCAGCCAGGCCAGTGATGTACTAGCCGTCAATTTGCTGATGAAAGCGACCGGCCTCAACTGGCCAATGCCGATCGCACCGCTATTTGAAACCCTCGATGATTTAAACAATGCACCACAGGTTATGGCCTCTCTGCTGCAGCATCCGCTCTATACACAGCGTTGCCGCCAGCAGCACTACGTCATGATCGGCTACAGTGACTCCGCTAAAGATGCCGGTGTGCTGGCCGCGACCTGGGCGCAATATCAGGCGCAGGAGGCACTTGCCAAGGTCTTCAAGACACACGGCATACAGTTAAAACTCTTTCATGGCCGTGGTGGCACCATTGGGCGTGGTGGTGGCCCAGCCCACGCAGCGATTGCCTCGCAACCACCTGGCACCCTCGATGGCGGACTGCGTGTTACCGAACAGGGGGAAACCATTCGCCTGAAATTTGGATTACCCAATTTAGCGGTAAGAAGCCTGCACCTCTACACCAGCGCATTACTGGAAAGCCTCATTACGCCACCGCCCGAACCCAAACAAAGCTGGCGCGAACTAATGGATAAAATGTCCGATTTGAGTTGCGCAGCTTACCGCAGCTATGTGCGAGGCAATGACAAATTTGTTAGCTATTTCCGCCAGGCCACACCAGAGCAAGAGCTATCATCCCTGCCGCTCGGCTCTAGACCCAGCAAGCGTCGTGCCGACGGCGGTATCGAATCACTGCGAGCGATCCCCTGGATTTTCGCCTGGAGTCAAAATCGTCTGGTATTGCCTAGCTGGCTGGGTTTGGGCGAAACAATCAAAAGTTGCTATGCCGAAAATGCCGAGCTGATGCGGGAAATGCTCAATGAATGGCCCTATTTCCAGGCTCGGATTTCGCTGACGGAAATGGTTTACCTTAAATCAGATCGAGAGATTTCAGCCTTGTACGATGACGCCCTTGTTGAGCCCGCCTTGCAAACACTCGGCACCCAATTGCGTGAGCAGCTCGCCAAGGATGAGCAAACACTGCTCACCCTGCTTAACCAGAAACAAACGATGGAAAAGGACGCCTGGAACCGAGATTCGTTTAGTCTGCGTAAACCCTATCTGTTGCCATTGCACTTGATACAAATTGAAACCTTAAAACGACTCCGGGAAAAACCAGAACACCCGGCCTGTGAACAGGTGCTCATGGTCAGCATGGCAGGCATTGCCTCTGGCTTACGCAACACCGGTTAACAACCAAAGTAAACGACAAGGGGACAGGTTATTACCCTGCCCCCTTGTCAACTTAATTTGCAGCACCGAAACCGATGTGAAGACAGGCCAAGAGCAAAAGTACCTTTATATTTCTAGCTTGCAGGCGTTAGCACTAAGCGACAGCATTGATTCAAAGCTGTTAATCAAACTAACCAGCTGCTGTCGGTCAATCGGTTTTTTCATCACAAAAATATCCTCATACTCAGCAGTGAGGTGTTCAATATCAAACGCTGAATAGCCCGTGCATAGGATGACCGGCAGGCTGGGGCTGATTGCTTTTATCTGTGCGGTGAGTTCGCTCCCTAAAATACCCGGCATTGTTTGATCCGTAATCACAAGATCATATTGGTCCGGCGACTTTTTAAAGTCTGCAAGCGCCTCTTCACTGCAATTATAAACACTCACTCGATGCCCTTCAGACGCCAGCATCTCATCCAAGTAATCCGTGATCATTCGCTCATCGTCAACCACCATGACGTGTTTACGCAATAGTGCTGTTTTTTCCGTCAAGCTGCCAGACGCTTGCTCTTCACCGTCATCCGCCACGATGGTTTTAAATAAAACACTGAACGTGCTGCCCTCTCCCTCTTTCGAATCAACGATGATATGCCCGTCATATTCATGCACAATACCATGCACAACAGATAACCCCATCCCCGTGCCTTTGCCGACATCTTTGGTTGTGTAGAAGGGGTCAAAAATTCTTTTCAAATCGGAAGGCGCAATACCAACCCCATTATCCGCAACACTGAGCTCAATATAGTCACCTTCGATCTCCGTATGGCAGGCAATGCACTCGACTTCCCGGCCGTTGTAGGGCTTCAAACATACATTGATCTCCCCCTTTTCCCCCAGCGCATCACGGGCGTTAATTACCAAATTCATGACAATTTGGTTGAGCCGGACGGGGTCAATCGATACAAAGTATGAATCGCCTCCGGCATCGTAACTCACCCGGATACTGGAGGGTAATGTGGGTTCAATCATTTTCAGCGTCTCTTTGACCACCGGTCCGACGGATAAAATACTACGGCTACCGCCGCCAGCCCGGCTAAAGTCCATCATCTGGGCGATCAAATCCCGGGCACGCGCCCCTGCCTTATAAACCTCGGTCAAATACTGATTAAGTTTGCCTTCCTTATCGTCGCAAAACTTCAGTATGGCTAAATCCGTGTAGCCCATAATACTGGCAAGAATATTATTAAAATCGTGTGCAATTCCGCCTGTAAGCGCACCGATGGCTTCCATTTTTTCCGCCTGCTGCAGCCGTCGCTGCAGCCTGGCCTGCTCATCGACCATATTTTTTTCGTGGGTAATATCGGCAATCATGCCCACCATATAGGTCTCATCTTCCTGTATACCAACAGAAAAAGCCGTTAAACGCCCCCACACGGTCGCCCCATCTTTATGTATATAGCGTTTTTCTATTTGATAACTATCAATATCACCGTTAATAAATTGCTGGAGTTTACTATCAGAAATCGTTAAATCGTCAGGATGAGTAATGGCATATAAACCCAGCGTTTTTATCTCCGCTTCGCTATAGCCAAGCATGCTTTCAAAGGCTTTGTTAACTTTCAAAATGTTGCCGTTACGATCAAAAATATCGATAGCAGTCGCGGCATTCTCAAAAAATGCATCAAAGCGTAGGTTAGAGTGAGAAAGCTGTTTTTCAACGCTCAGCTGTTTAGTTACCTCATGCAGACACACCATTAAGTCAGCCTGCTCTCCAGCAGGCTTAATCAACGGGTAACAGCTCATTAAGAAATTACGTTCCTCACCTTTGTTTGCAGAGGCAATTGCTACCGGAATGCTATCGCTCGAATGACCATGTTTAGCTCGATTAATAGCCGTGCGTATTTCGCTGGGCATTGCTTCAATCTTGTTACCCAGATTACTCAACGAGACCTGCCTCAAGTCCCCCAAACAGTCAATGGCCGCCGGGTTTTGAAAACTTATCTCGCCTCGCTCATTAAAAACCATGATGCCATCTTTAATATTCGCCAGCGTTCGATTTAAAAATGCCTGGTTTTCTTTTAAACGCCCCTCGACCTCTTTGATTTTGGTAATTTCAGTCCGAATGGATAAGTAGGAATCAGGCTTATTATCGTCACCAATGTGAGGAACAATAGTGGTGGCAACCCAATACAGCGCACCACCTTTTCTACGGTTGCAAACATCCCCTTGCCACACCCTACCGGAAGAAATAGTACGCCACATATCATTAAAAAAAGCGCGACTATGAAAACCCGAGTTAACAATACCATGGTCACGGCCAATGAGCTCATCTGATGAATATTGGCTAACTGAACAAAACTTGTCATTCACATAACTGATCATGCCATTAGCATCTGTGCGTGAAATAATGGCGTGCCTATTTAGCGATGTGCGCATAAACTTTAGGTCGTACAATAGCCTATTCAGTCGTTCTTCGTTGTCTTTTTGCGCGGAAATATCCTGTATTTGAACGTAAACATCATAAACCTGATCTTCTCTGGAAACTCGATAGAGATACAGCCTTACCCATCGCCACTCCTGGTTTCGGCATAAACAGCGAATCTCCAGAGGAGAGCTTTCCTGCCCATCTGAAACCAGCCTCTCCGAGCTTGCTAAATAGGCCTTGTAGCCATCGCCCGCCAGGAAATCCCTTATCTTTTTATTAACCAGCGCCTCTTTCGTAAACCCAAGTAAATCACACAACGCCTGGTTAACCCGAACCCAGCCCCCCTGCTCATCCAATAAAGCGGAAGCCTGCATTGATGACTCAAAGGCACCACGAAAAAGGTTCTCGTTTTGATCAGCGATTTTTTCAATCTGTCGCCGTTGCTCAACCTCCTGTAAAAGCTGAGTGGTTCGAAAGGAGATAATGCTGCGTAGGAAAATAATAAAAAATATTGCCAGCACAGAAACCAGCACAAACGCGGTTAACGTAAAATCCAGTGAGCGCTGAGTCTTGGCATGAGAAATCGCCATTTGATCGGTATTTGTGATCCAGACCTGAAACAGCTCATCATAAAGGCCACTTTCATGCGCACGCCGTAGCCCATTATTGAGCAATGGTATCAGCCATGTTTGCTTCTTGCTGACCCCAAAACCGAAGGTTCTTTTATACCAGCTTACGGGACTCTCAAGTACCTGAATCCCCTCCAAAGACAAGTCACGCACTAACGCTTGCCCGGAAACCCGGGGCATCAACATTGCACGCCCGTCACCAGCCGCTAGCCGCTTTAACCCATCGCTGGCATTGGCAACCAATATCAACTGTTGGTGATTTTTCTCGCCAGCCAGATATTCATGCGCAACCCCACCACTGACAACGATAACCGGGTAATCGAGCAGGTCAGTCTGGTTGATAATATGTTTCTCATCCCGACGCACAAAGATGGCATCAAAGGTCTGAATATAGGGCTCACTAAATGCAAAATTAGCTTTACGCTGCTCGGTGATCGCCATAATCGGCACAAGGTCAACATCACCTGTCGTCAACCGATTTAGAGTGTTTTCCCACTGTTCAATTTCCCAATTGATAGTTAGCCCTTTCTGCTTGGCAATCGCCTTTAATAGCTCAACAGAAAACCCCGTTGAGTTGCCCTTATCATCAACCTGTGTGTAGGGAGGGAAATCAAACTCAGAGGCCACCCGTAAATGTTCTTTCCCGACGACTCTAGCCTGCAACAGGGCAGAAAACAGCAAAGCACCGAACAGGACTAGAAGTTGACCGTAACGCTTGGGGTTAAAAAGAAACATGGCGTGCTATCCATTGATACAGAAATTATCGACCAGGCCAAATCAAGCCTGTTTTGCCAGAGGCGCTTTAACCACTTGAGAAAGCACACCTGTGCCTCGAATCTCTTCGAAAATTTCTTCACTCAAATCGGGCTTTTCATCGGCGGGCAGCACTAACATCTCCGGTGAGTGCTTTAAAATATGTATAAATTCTCTGCAAAGCTGAGGGTCTCGCCAGCCTGAACTCAGCTCGACTTCAAGCATGTTAATGACTCGATCATGCTCCCAAGCGGGTTTATAGGGCCTGGGATTTGTTAGCGCGTCATAGATATCCACCAACTGGAACACGCGGGCAAGCAATGGAATTTCTTCACCTCTAAGGTTATCGGGGTAGCCGCCACCTTCCCAGCGTTCATGATGTGAGCGAATAATGGGCACAACCTCCTGAAAGCTCCTCAGCCCACCACACAGCTGCGCACCAATAACCGTGTGTTGACGCATGATGCCCCATTCGTCATCGTCCAATGGCCCCTTCTTTAATAACACACGATCGGGGATCGCCAGTTTGCCAATATCATGCAGCACACCCCCACGCCTTAGGGTCTCTTGCTCTCCAGCACCCAAGCCAATGGCTTGTCCAAAACGGGCCGCCGAGTAGGCTAGCCTGGAGCAATGATTACCCGTTTCTTCGTCCTTTGCCTCAACCATTCTCGCCAAGGTAAATAACAGGGTTTCGGCGTTATCTAAATCATCCGTTTTACGCTTTTGTCGCACAGCGGAATTAACGCGCGATAAAAATTCAACCGTGCTATAGGGTTTGCGAATAAAATCACTGGCGCCCGCCTGCAGGCTATCGGACAGGGTTTTATCATCGTAACAGCCGGTTACCATAATGATTGGCAACAGCTCATATCGCTTATCATCACGAATGCGCCGACACACCTGGTCACCCGTTATACCCGGCATCCGCTGGTCAAGCAGTACCGCATCGAAGTTATTTTCTTCCAATAACGGCATCACATTGTATCCGCTGTCGGTATCAACGACGTTGTATCCGGATGACTGAAGAATTTCCCGCTCCAGCATTCTGTGCGAAAACTCATCATCAACAATCAATACATTGAAGGGGCTATTCCCTTTGGTTTGTTGCCTTGCAAACATCATCACTTCCTTCCCTTAAAAGAGCCTCTGAATAAATCCATGATGGCGATACATCAATCACTTATTGAGGGCGCCCTTAACTTCCCGTTTCACTAAATTGCAGTACCATCGCTTTCATGTTTTCCACTTGCGTTGCAAGCCGAACACTGGTTTCAGCCATCGAACTTGATGTACTCGCCGTTTCTTCCGCCGACTCTCGAATGTCGGCAATATTACGATCCATCGCCGCCGCCACCGTCCCCTGTTCATCAAGCGCAGAGGCAATTTGAACCGTCATTGTTCTGATTGTCTCAACCGCCTCACCAATAGAGGCTAGCGACTGCCCCGCTCTGTCAGCTTGCATCACACTGGCCTGAGCTTTATCACGCCCCAGCGCCATAATATCTACAGCCTCTTTGGTACTAGTCTGCAGCTGGTGAACACTGTTTTGGATAATTTCGGTGGAGTCTTTCGTTCTACTGGCCAGACTACGCACTTCGGCAGCAACCACGGCAAAACCATTACCGTGCTGACCTGCCCGGGCGGCCTCAATGGAGGCATTTAAAGCCAACAGATTGGTCTGAAAAGCAAGCTCGTTGATCACATCAATAACCGAACCAATGGCCTTGCTTTCGTCATCCAGTTGCTTGATAACATCCGAAGCATGCTCGATCTGCTCAGAAAGATTCTGAATCGTTACAGCCGTTTCACTGACCACCTGGCGGCCCTCTTCGACTTCCTTATCGGCCGACTGCGCAGCCTCTGCGGAGCGGCGTGTATTGCCAGACACCTCATCAACCGTGACCGCCATCTCATGCATTGCCGTTGACACCTCTTCGATGCCCGACTGCTGTTGTTTAACGGCCTGATTAGTGGCCTCAACAACCTTGCCATTGCCATTTGCAATCGTACTGAGTTGCTCGGAGGATTCACCGATTCGGCTCAAAATAGTTCTAATTTCAGCCTGTAGCGCCTTAATGGTTAACTCCATTTGTCCTAATTCATCATCACGGCCGGTATACACCGAACAGGCAATGGAGTTGTCAAAAATAGATCGTGCTCGCTCAGCCGCTTCACGGTAGGGTCGGTATAACCAAACAATGACGCCATAGGCTGCCGCTAAACTAAGCAGCACTGCGGGTACGGTCACCAGCAGCCCACTGGCAGGGAAAAACAACAGCGCAACTAAAACCGGCAGCATGGCAGCCACAAAGCCAGTAAACAGCTTTTGCATAAAGCTCAGCTTTATTCGTTTATACCAACTCACCGGCTTTTGGATTTCAGCATACAGCTTCGCTGCTTGCTCCTGCGTCTTCCTGTCAGGCTTAGAGCGAACCGATTGATACCCCTTAACTTGGGTCCCCTCAAAAATTGGCGTCACATAGGCATCAACCCAGTAGTGGTCACCATTTTTACAACGGTTCTGAACGATGCCCATCCATGGTTCACCTTTCTTGACCGATGTCCAAAGATCCTTAAAGGCCTGTTTTGGCATATCCGGATGACGTACAAGATTGTGCGGGGAACCTTTTAATTCATCATGTGTATAGCCTGAAATATCTACAAAGTTTTTATTTGCATAGGCAACAATGCCTCTTAGATCTGTTGCCGATATCAACACCTGATCGTCAGGAAACGTACGTTCAACACCTGTTAACCCATTTGAAGCTACCATTAAATTTCTCCTTAAATAATTAACGGCAATAGATCAAGAATGAAGCGAAAGCCCCAGTATCGATAAAAGTTGCGACCGGTCGAGCGGCTTGGCTAAACAGTGAGTTGCACCCGCATCGCTGATTTTTTTAACGTTTTCTTCGCTGTAATAACCCGTCATCGCGATCACGCTTATATCCGCATGTTCGCCGCTCATCTGTAATCGTTTACAGACCTCAAAACCGTCAATTCCCGGCATCATCAAGTCCAACAAAACAACATTCGGCTTGAATAGCTCAACCTGCTGTCCAGCCTCAAAACCATCCCGTGCAACACTGACGGCTTCAACACCGGGAACACCATCAAACAACTCAAACAAATAACCCCGTAACTGATGATCATCGTCAACCACCAGAATGCGTAATCCGCCCGGCACGTCACAGGAAATATCAATGCCTCGGCTTTTAGCAAAAGACTCGACGCTACTGCGCAAAAAACGCCGATGACCGCCAGCCGTTGTGGTTGCTTCCAGCAAGCCTTTTGCAGCCCAGGACCGAACCGATGCGGTTGACACCATAAGTAAATTGGCCACTTCCACGGGAGTTAAATAATTTCGATCATGCGGCATAAAACGGACCTCCTGTTGTTTTTAATCCTGCAACGAAATGTTTTGCTCTTAAAAAAACGATTTAGTCAAAAAGTAAGAAGAGTGTAGCGTATTTTTTGATTTTAGCGATTCTTTCGTTTTTTAATTGCATTATTTTTCCTCCAACCAATTATGATTCTGAGCTTTTAACCAAACAGTGAGCAACTACCACTGGCCAAATCAAACATGGCATTAAGCTTTTTCAGAGCTCTCGAAAAAGTTGCTCGCTTCATACCAAGATGATCGGCCGTGTTAATAAATACTTAAGCTCCCGGACTCTGCTCCATAAGCCGCTTAAAAAGATAAAAGCCTTTTGATTTTTACCGCTTAAGGTCTACTATTATTTTGCGAAGCAAGGATTAGCTTGGCTGCTTGAAGCCCCCACAAAACGCCGCTTTTTTTATGAATGACTTAAATAGCCCTGACGCCTCACTGATCAAAGAAGTCCAGCAACTACGTTCTGAGCTGGCAGCCATCAAAAAAACAAACAAAAAACGCACCTCAGCACTTTATAAAAGTGAAGAGCGCTTCTCGCTGGCTATGCGTGGCGCAATGGATGGCCTATGGGACTGGAACATCGAAACCAATGATATTTATTACTCCCCGCGCTGGAAAAGCATGCTGGGCTACGAGGAAAATGAGCTCGATAACACCTTAGACACCTGGAAAAATCTCATTCACCCTGAGGATCGGGAACCTGTATTACAGGCCGCTCACGATTATTTGTCCGGTAAAGCTCAGTCATTTGAAATTGAAATGCGCATGCAACACAAAAATGGACATGACGTTTTTGTACTGTCGCGGGCGTTTTTGCAAAAACGCCAACCGGGTAACAAACCTGTCCGCCTGGTTGGCACCCATGTCGACATTACCGAACGCAAAAGAACCGCTGATATCCTCGAAATGATCGCCGTTGGCCATCCGGCAGCCGACATCTATAACGCTATTGCCTTGATGTACGAGCAACGTCATTCGGGGCTACGTTGCTCCATGCTGGAACTGCACGGCAATAAATTACTGCACGGCGGCGCGCCTAGCTTACCGGAAGAATACTGTAATGCCGTTCACGACTTGGAGTACGGCCCAAATGTTGGCTCTTGTGGCACATCAACCTATACCGGCGAACGGGTGCTTGTCGAAAATATAGAAACAGATCCAAAATGGGAAAAAATTAAACATATTGCCCTGCCTCATGGCATGCGCTGTTGCTGGTCGGAGCCCATTAAAAATTCTTCCGGCAAAGTATTAGGCTCATTCGCCATGTATTTCAATCATACCGCTTTGCCCAATCAAGAACAGAGCAATGACCTGACCACCGCGGCAAGATTAGCCGGCATTGTCATGGAAAGGGACCAATCTCAAAAACGAATTCGAGCCTTGGCTTTTACCGATGAACTG
This sequence comes from Gammaproteobacteria bacterium F7, assembly GCA_001593685.1. Classification (GTDB taxonomy): domain Bacteria; phylum Pseudomonadota; class Gammaproteobacteria; order Pseudomonadales; family IMCC2047; genus IMCC2047. The sequence continues at coordinate 4,832 of LUKI01000027.1, read as the reverse complement.
ACCGGATTAGCAAACCGAACTCGTTTTTACCAAGTGCTTAACGAGCTTATTAAAATATCAGACAACACCAAACAGCGCTTTTCACTGCTCTACATCGACATGGATGGCTTCAAAAGTATCAACGATAGCCTGGGGCACGATGCCGGTGACCTGTTACTGAAAAGCATCGCAAAACGATTACAGGCAACGAGCCGGGAAATCGATTTTGTCGCCCGCCTTAGTGGTGACGAATTCTGTATTATTGTCGATGAAAACCATGGCGAAACCACGGCCAGTAAAGTCGCTCAGAGTTGTCTGAAGGCCATCTCCCAACCTCTGGAAATTACGACACGCAGGCTGCTACCCTCCTGCAGCATTGGCATCGCCCACTATCCCGCTGACGGCAAAGACATACCCAGCTTAACCAAAGCGGCTGACACCTCTCTGTATACCGCTAAAGAGCGTGGAAAAAATCAATACGCCGTCTATAAATCCGAGTTGGCTGAAGCAGCCAAGTACCGTTTCCAAATCGAACAAAGCCTCAGGGAAGCCATAGAAAGTCAGCAAATTAACCTGGTCTACCAACCCCAGATCAATATAGAGACCGGGGAATTTATGGGCGTCGAAGTGTTATCACGCTGGCATCACCCACAACTGGGTAATATTCCACCTAGCGATTTTATTCCCATCGCCGAAAAAATTGGCATGATAAAGCCATTGACCGAGTGGGTACTCAACACCGCTTGTCATCAAGCCATAGCCTGGAAACGCCAGGGCCTCCCGGCACTGTGCATGTCGGTCAACATTTCGCCCAAGCACTTTTTAGATAAAGGACTTACCCCTCTAATTCAGCGCATTCTTGATAAAACGGACATGGTGGCATCAGAACTCACGCTGGAAGTTACCGAGAGCGTGGTACAAACAGATGATAGTAACCTGAGTGTTTTCAAAGAATTAAAAAACTTGGGTATCCAGTTAGCCATTGACGACTTTGGAACAGGCTATTCGTCATTTGCATCCCTGAAGCACCTGACAGTCGACTGCCTCAAAATCGATCGGTACTTTATTAACGACATGATGGATGACAGTAAATCTCTTTTACTGGTTGGTTCTATGATCGAAATGGCACACAAGCTGGGTTATCGAATTATCGCTGAGGGCGTTGAAACAATAGAGCAACTCGACACCCTCAAAGGATTGAATTGCGAAGCAGCTCAGGGCTACCTGTTCAGCAAGCCGGTTAGCCCCGATGATTTCTCAAAACTGTTTCACGACGCTTCTGACAATTAGCACCCTGAGCGTCCGGCAAACCTCAGCACAAACTTTCCAGTTTTTGCCAAATCTTAACCATCGCCAGCGTATCTAAACAACAATAGGCCAGTAGATCCCGGCGGATAATCGCGCGTTCACGGTCATCCGTCACCAGGTGTAAATTGGCAAAGGTATCCATCGCCGTGCCGCCGTCCTGAATACCCAGTTGTTTGTAATCTAACTCCGGATCATTAGGAAACATAGCCGGTAAAACCGATTTAATAGAAAAGCTACCGTTAAAATCCGGATGGTAATAACCCAACTGTCGAAACGGCACAATCAAGTCCACAAAGCGTGGCACCAAGGCGAGCAGCGCATCGTTCAGGTCGGGAAATAAAGCCGCCAGCTCCTTAATACGTGAAATTTCAAAGGACTGGTTAAAGGCCATGATCGAACCGGTAGTCGGTAAATCCGCCAGCATCCGTTCAGCCAGCTCCCTGCGCGGGTCCTGATGCTCATCGGCCAGGTACTCAGCATGCGTTAACTCACCCGACACCGTTAGTACATGAAGCGAATACTGAAACGGCATCTGCCCGAAAGCGCGCTGACGATCAAAGCGCGGGATGGCGTCCTGAAAGCTTTCAAAATCAAAAAAGCTAATCGGGTAACTGACCGTTTTCAGAAATCCCTGAATAATGCGCTGATTAATCACAGGTTCACCACTGCGCGCCGACTCTACCTGTAATTGTTGCGTGTCATTGAGGCGCACCTGCTCAGGAAGGTCCTGATAGGTCATAACACCGCGCTGATAAAGAGCGAATTTATCCTTACCGCTCATACGGTACAGGTTAAATACCGACGGTGAGGGGACATGTTGCCAACAATGCGGTTTGAAATCACAGTCATGAGGGTCCGAACAATGAGGGCCAATATCAATCGCAGGTTCATCACTGGCCAGCATATCCGTCATCGCCGCAAGGTTGTTGGCAATATCACTCTGACGTTTAAGTACCTTGTCAGTCACATCGTTAATCACCAGCAATTGCTGTATATCCAGTGCTCCCAGACGCTCGTATTTGTTATTAATGTGCACGATAAAAACCCGGTTAATATGCAACGCACTGGCGAGCGAATAATACTGAATGGCAGCATCATTCAGGTAAACGGGCTTAACCGAGGTCGAGGCCTTCACCTCATAGATATCCCAACCAGCAGCGGTTTTATGGAGTATATCTGCCATCGCAAAGACGCCCTTCTCCTTAAAAGCCGCCTCGTAAATTGTGTCTTCGCCCTGCGCAATTAACCTCGCCGTTTCACTGACCATGCCATCAAAATTATCGGGTAAAAACTCAATCTCTTTACCGCCGGGAAACAGTTGCTTGGCACAGTCGCCGACACGCCGACCAGTATCAAATAGCGAGGCTTGCTGAGCCATCAAACTCGCCCTTAACGCGGGCTTATGTTTATAGAGCCAAAGCGATTTGCGACACTGCAAACCGCGCAGGTATTGGGATTTACTGATCAACATTAGAATAAGCGTTCCGAAAGACTAGGAAAGTTGCCAAAGATTAAGGGGTTCCAGGCAAGATCACCAGCCACTCGCCAAAAAGATTGGCAGTGGCTTTCCCAAACCAGAGCCTTTATGCTGCCGGGTTGATAAATTGGCAGACATAGAACCACCGCTTATTATGAACACCGAATTACAACGGCATTTATACGAACAACTCGCAGCACTGGCTAGTCAGGGGCAAACCATCAGCTACCGAAAATTAGCTGAAATCGCCGATATACCCGGCCCTCAGGTTATTCGCAAACTGACGTCGTTGCTTGAAAATATTATTCGAGACGACCATGCAAAGGGCATTAACGCATCGCTTGCTGCGCTCGTGGTCAGCCAGGCGACTCCCGCTATTCCTCGGCCAGGCTATTTTATGCTGCTTCGCGAATTAGGCTCGTATGATGGTCCCTCCGACGGCGATCGGGCCGCCGATTTTCATGCCCAGCAGCTGCAGTTAGTTTTTGCCCGCTACCGCACAGCCTCAAACCAGCCATGATCAATTACGCTCAGTTTACCCGCTTCGTCCCACTGCTATTTGTAGTACTTTGGAGCACAGGGTTTATTGCCTCTAAATACGCCCTGCCCTTCATTGAGCCCTTCTACTTACTGTTTATTCGGATGCTACTGACGCTCGCCGTGTTTGCCGTACTGTGCACAGTATTTAAAGTTCAATGGCCAACCTTTCGGCAGGGCCGTCAACAAATGGTAGCCGGCTTCCTGTTACATGCCTGCTATCTGGGCGGTGTCTTTGCTGCCATAAAATGGCAACTTCCCGCCGGCATCACTGCAATTATTGTTGGCCTGCAACCGCTATTGACCGCTCTGCTCGCCTGGCAGTTTTTAGGGCAGCAGCTGCGCGCATTACAATGGCTGGGCTTAGCGCTAGGTCTAACGGGGATGTCACTGGTTCTACTTGACGCTCAACACATCAATACAGCCGAATTCCGTAGCGAGGCGATTGCCGCCGCATTAATTGCACTGGTAAGTATTTCCATCGGCACACTCTATCAAAAGCATGTTGGAAAAGGTGTCGATTTGCTGGCGGGTGCGGTATATCAATATAGCGCCACAGCCATTGCCACAGGGCTACTGGCCTTCACATTTGAAGAGCGTATTATCGAATGGAACCTGCAGCTGATCCTGGCCTTGGGCTGGTTGGTTTTCGGGCTCTCAATCGCAGCAATTCTGCTTCTGATGCTAATGATTCGCGAGGGTGAATCAGCCAAAGTAGCCAGCTATTTTTATCTGGTCCCCCCCCTGACCGTACTCGAAACATGGGTTCTATTTAATGAGGAATTATCATTAATTCAAATAGCTGCAATCGGCATTACAGTCACTGGCGTCTATCTGGTACTTAAAAGGAGATAAGCAAACGGGTTGAAAACCACTCAATATGAATTAAGCTGAAAGATACTTAGGCATTTATACTCCACAAGCTTTTAGCTTTCCGCAATTCTTTCAGGTTCGCGAGGAAGCCAGCTAGGCGGTTGACCATGGATGAGAAACAAAAAACTAGCAATCCGCTTTCCTGTGAACAAACAGCTTCCCTGTTACAGCAGATAGCGACATCGACTTCTGGCTGTATTGCCGCACGCTACTTCAAAGAACTGGTCAGCTCTTTATCGTCAACCTTAAGCATGGATATTGCCCTTGTTGGCGAGCTCAACCATGACACACCAACCATAATTCAAGCAAAAGCAGCCATTATCAATGGCGACCATATCGACGACTTGCAATTTACGTTAGCCCAGTCCCCCTGCGAAAAAGCACTAAAACAACGATCCGTTTGCTATGTCGAAAATGTACAACAGGCTTTCCCTGATGATCTGTGGCTACAGGAAATGGATATTCACAGCTACTTTGGTGCGCCATTAATTTCATCGCTCGGTGACGCAATGGGAACTCTTGTCGTATGCAGCCAATCGCCAATAACTAATATTGAGACTGTCAGAGCCTGCTTTGATATGGTCGTCGCTCGAACGGCCGCCGAAATGGAACGCATGCGAACCGAGCATCAACTACGTGAATTACTGCAGGTCGTCGA
>LUKI01000026.1 GCA_001593685.1 Gammaproteobacteria bacterium F7 | reverse complement strand
TTAATAAAATTACCGCCTAAAACGGCCGCAGAGGCGAGAATAATACCGATAACACTTAATACGTCCATGGCATATCCTCAATCAATAACGGCTGTATTTGGTTGTCTATCATCAAGCATTTCCCCAATCAGCCAAACGGGAACGTAGACGCAACGCCGCCTGACTATGAATCTGACTGACCCGTGACTCACTCACCCCCAGCACACTGCCAATTTCCTTGAGGTTTAATTCCTCTTGGTAGTACAACGCCAGCACCATACGTTCCCGTTCAGGCAGTGCCTCTATCGCTTGCGCCAGGTTATCCTTAAAGGCTTGTCGCTGAACATTTTCATGCGGTGAGGGTGTCGCACTGGCGGCTAGCAAAATTGACGAGTCATCCTGCTCTGTGACTTCGTCGTAGCTGAAAAGGCGTGTACCCGCGCTGTCCTGCAGATAGGCGTAATAGTCCTCCAGCGGAATACCCATTTCCGCCGCCACTTCCTGATCAGAGGCATCACGTCCGGTACGACCTTCCACAGCTTTAATCGCCTCCGAGACCCGGCGCGCATTACGGTGTACCGAACGCGGCGCCCAGTCATCCTTGCGCACATCATCCAACATGGCGCCACGAACACGAATACCCGCAAAGGTTTCAAAACTCGCCCCCTTGCTGGCATCAAATTTTTGTGCGGCTTCCAGTAAGCCAACCATACCCGACTGCACCAGATCATTAAGCTGAACCGTCGACGGTAAACGTGCCATCAGATGATGTGCAATCCGCTTCACCAGCGGCGCGTGCTGCTCCACTAACAGCGTTGTACGGTGCTGCTGTTGATCATCTGAATACATCGCCAGTTTCTGCATAACAATCACGTATTGAGCCAATTAGGCTTCCGCGCCTGCTCTACTCTGAATCAAACGCTCAATAAAGAACTCCATATGCCCACGCGGCTCCTGTGGCAACGGCCAGCTATTAATTTCAGTGGCTAAATCACGAAAGGCCGATGCTGCCTTGGAACGAGGGTAGGCGGAAAATACCGGTTCTCTTTTCTTAACCGATTTTCTCAGCATATCGTCGTAGGGCACTTCACCAACAAAACGTAATGCCACATTCAAAAACTTATCGGCCACCACACTCAATTTACGGAACATCTGCCGCGCTTCCTCCGGGCTGTGCACCATATTGGCAATAATATTGAATTTAAAAATATCGTAGTCTCGATTAAGGACTTTTATCAGCGCATAGGCATCGGTAATCGAGGTGGGCTCATCACAAACCACCACCAGCACTTCCTGTGCCGCCTGCACAAAACTGGTGACCGATGATGAAATACCCGCGGCGGTATCAATCACTAAAATATCAAGCTGATCATCAATATCACTAAAGGCTTGAATTAAGCCCGCATGCTCAGCATCGCCTAATTCCACCATTGAGCGGACGCCCGAAGCAGCAGGCACAATTTTCACGCCTCCAGGGCCATCGACCATAATGTCCATCAATGAGCATTCACCGTTAAGAACATCTTCCAGCGTTCTATCCGCCTCAAGCCCAAGCAGGACATCTACGTTAGCCAAACCCAAATCGGCATCCAGCAACACCACGCGATTACCCAATTTCGATAAGGCCATACTTAAATTAACAGAAACATTGGTTTTACCAATGCCGCCCTTACCACCAGTGACAGCAATCACGCGTACAGGGTTAACTTTGTTCATGGGGCTATCGCCCATGTTTTCAGAGGTTGTTGCAACTGAAGTTCCAGTAATGTCATCTCACATATCCCAGACTACGCATGCTGACGGGCAGCAAATGGCGCAGGTGTTGTCATTGTTTTGAAGGGAACAGCGCCCGTTTTAGATGTTTTTGATGATTGACCAGCCAGGCCCTGCACCAGCTTATCTGGGCGTGCTTTTCCTATATCGTCAGGAATTTTTTGTCCATTGGTAATATAGGCTACCGGTAGCGTATTTTCTACTACGAGACTTAATACTTCCCCCAAACTATTAGTCTCATCGGTCTTGGTCAGCACGCAGCCCTGCAAACTCACCGTCGCCATCAGTTCATACATGGATTTAAGCACATTGCTTTGACTGGTACTGGGCAGTACCAGCAGTTTTTTAATGTCGACTTTTGAATTCTCCAACATCTCTAGCTGTTTCATGCGTTCCTTATCACCGGCATGAAAACCTGCCGTATCAATCAGCACCATCGACTTATGCTTAAGTGAGGCTAACACCTTATCCAACGAGTTATACTCATCGACCTGTCGCACCGGCACATCAACAATGCGCCCTAACGTGCGCAACTCCTCATAGGCTGCCAAGCGATAGGAATCGGTGGTCACCAGGGCCAGCTGGTCAGGGCCAAATTTCAGCGCATAGCGAACAGCGAGCTTAGCAATGGTCGTGGTTTTTCCCGCTCCAGTTGCTCCCAATAGCGCAATGACACCGCGGCGACCAACGGGGCTTTTCTCCAACACAGGAATATCTGCAGCTAAATCCCGCAAGCAACCCTGCCAAGCCTCCTCTATGGTATCGGCGTAAGACTGTTGCTGAGCCAATTTACGGGCCAGCGTACTGCTAATACCCTGTCCGACCAGGCGCTGCACAGCCGCCGCTTCCAGTGGATTTTTCATCGCCCAGCGCTCATCACTGTTATGCTCCATCTGGTCCTTGAGCAGCAGTCGCAAACTATCGATCTCTGATCGCATAGCGCTAAGTAGCTCATTATCCATGGCAGCATTTTGCTGTGATTCACGTGACTGGGCCATCATGTGAGCAAAGGTATCGTCGATCTGAGACTGCCCGGAAACCGAACCGCTGTCAGCACGGCGAAATTGATTGTCCATAACACGTCGTTGGCCAAACGCACGTCGTGACTGTTTTTCAGCCGATGGCTTTTTGTCCTGCTCAACAATTTCCGAAACAACAGGCTGCTCACCAGCAGCCGCCTGACCATCGGCATCGCCTGTTAACTCATGCTCAACACCACCGCGCGCATTATAAACACTGGTCAATTCAACCCGGTCATCAGCAAGTTGATCAGCGGCGGGGCTCGTCGAGGTGGTTTCTTCCGGCATATCCACGCTGGTGATAATTTCAACTCCGCCATTAACACGGCGATTAGACAGAATGACCGCATCGGGCCCCAGCTCATCACGAATTTGTTTCAGCGCCTGGCGCATATCTTCAGCTACATAACGTTTAATGCCCATGCCATGTTCCTCGCTTTTCATTGTTCTACCCTGACCTGCTCACTCTATCTGCGAACGCCTTCCAAAAAGGCCGATCGTCAATCGTTTAATTAATGCCCAACCGTCGAAACGATGGTTACCTGACGGTTGTCAGGAATTTCCTGGTATGAAAGTACCTGTACGTTATCCATTCCAAAACGTACAAACCGTGCCATTAATGGCCGTACTGGCGCGGCTACAAGCAGTACCGGCGGTTTACCGGCCAATTCTTGACGCTCAGCAGCCTGTATCAAAGACGTCTGCAATTTCTCTGCCATACTGGGCTCCAGTACCGCTGAATCTTCACCAACATCACCCAACTGCTGCGTTTGCTGTACCGACTTCATCAACAGCTGCTCAAGCCCCGGTTCCAGTGTCATCACTTCTAACTGTTCGCTATTCCCAACAATGCCCTGCACAATTGAACGACACAGGGCCACCCGCACTGCCGCTGTCAGGGTGCCAGGATCTTGAGTCTTCGGTGCAATTTCAGCAATGGCCTCAGCAATGCTACGGATATCACGAATCGGCACCCGTTCCTGCAACAGGTTTTGCAGGACTTTCAAGAGCACACTGGCCGACACCAGCCCCGGCACCAGCTCTTCCGATAATTTCGTTGAGGTTTTTGCCAGTACCTCAAGCAGCTGCTGAACCTCCTCATGACCCAACAGCTCATGGGCATGCTTCTGCATAATATGGTTGAGGTGCGTTGCCACGACGGTGCTGGTATCAACCACCGTATAACCAAGTGATTGGGCGGTATCTTTTTGGTGACTATCAATCCATACGGCCTCCAGGCCAAACGCTGGATCCTTACCAGGGATACCATCCAGAGAGCCAAACACCTGCCCCGGATTAATCGCCAAATCCCGGTCAGGATGAATTTCGGCCTCAGCTAACGTCACCCCCATCAGCGTCACGCGATAAACATTGGGCAGCAGATCAAGGTTGTCACGTATGTGCACCGTTGGCATAAGGAAACCTAAATCCTGTGACAGCTTACGCCGCACTCCCTTAATCCGTGCCAATAACTGGCCGCCTTGATTTTTATCCACCAGAGCGATTAAGCGATAGCCCACTTCTAAGCCGATCATGTCGACCGGCGCCATATCATCCCAGCTCAGTTCACGGTTTTCTTCCTGAGCCTGCTGCTGAGCCTCAACCGGCAACTCAGGCTCAGCCTCTGCCGCTTCTTTTTCGGCCATTTCTTTACGGTGCATAATCCAGTAACCGCCCGCCGCAGCCATTAGCGCCAAAGACAGGAAAGCCACGTGAGGCATACCCGGTACAATACCCATCGCACCCAAAATAATGGCCGCAACAAATAACGCCTTGGGCGAAGCAAACATCTGGTTGGCAACCTGCTTACCCATTTCTTCGGAGCTGTTGACCCGAGTCACCATAATGGCTGCCGCCGTGGACAGTAACAGTCCGGGTATCTGTGCAACCAATCCATCACCGATGGTCAGTAGAGAATAATTCTCCATCGCCGTGGAGAAATCCAAATTATGCTGGGCCATACCAACAGCCAACCCACCAATAATGTTAATGGCCAAAATCAAAATACCGGCCACCGCGTCACCACGGACAAACTTACTGGCACCGTCCATCGCCCCATAGAAGTCGGCCTCACTGGCAACTTCGGTTCGACGCAACTTGGCTTCATCCTGAGTAATCAGCCCTGCGTTAAGATCAGCATCGATCGCCATCTGCTTGCCGGGCATGGAGTCCAATGTAAAACGTGCGCTGACTTCTGAAATACGTCCGGCACCCTTGGTCACCACCACGAAATTGATAATGATTAAAATCAGGAAAACCACCAGACCAACAACATAATTACCGCCAATGACCACTGAACCAAAGGCCTCAATCACCTTACCAGCGGCATCGCCCCCTTCGTGCCCGTTAAGCAGCACAACGCGCGTTGAGGCGACGTTCAACGCCAGGCGCAATAAGGTTGCAACAAGTAAAACCGTTGGGAAAACAGCAAAATCCAAGGGGCGCAGAGAATAAACACTCACCAGTAACACCACGATGGCCAGTGTGATATTGAAGGAGAAAAACACATCGAGAATAAACGGCGGTACCGGCAGCGTCATCATCGCCAGCACGACAAGCAATAGCAGCGGCAGCAGTAAATTGCCCTTACGCATCCCGCGTAAATTTGTCATTACCATTGATTGATCCATGTGCTGCTTAACGACCCTATGTTAGTTAACAAAATTTTGACGCTTTATACGTCGAAACCGATACATAGGGTTAACTGCAAGAAGTGATCCAGTTTTCTGGCAACTTCCCTATTTAATTGGGTTCAGTGAAATTATCCAGACACAGCATAGGGTTAGCAGACAGAAAATCTCAGCACACGACGAAAACCCCTCGTTTCCGTAAATAAACAGCGTGTTACGACTTTTTGACGGTACCCTAGCCACTTGAGATCGCAGCAATAATGATGACGAAAATGGCACAGTAAATGACAAAGTGCTGCCGAAATGGCAAGGTACGATTGCAATGACAAAGTGACAACAAACTCAAATCATCACAACTAACAATAAACATTCGTTTATTTCAGCCAATGGGAGAAACCCTAGCCGTGGAACTCAGCGCATCCGACCTGCATATCTGGCATATATCATTGGATCGTAACGCCCTGTTGAACAAGTCATTTCCAGCCCTGCCCAGCGCATCAGAAGCACAGCGAACAGCAAACATGAACCACCCTGAACTCCGCCAGTGTTACCTGAAAACTCGCTGGGCAATGCGCCATATCCTTGGCTGTTACCTGAAAACCCCCGCCGAAAAGGTGCAACTGCATTATGCCGAGCAGGGCAAACCAGCACTGGTTTCGGGGAAATATGCGCTCGACCTCCATTTCAATCTGACACACTCAGGTGAATGGGCATTACTGGCCGTTACACTCGGCGCGCAGGTCGGTGTTGATATGGAAAAAGTCACTCAAAAACTACATCCAATCAGGCTAGCCAAACGCTATTTCTCCCAAGCTGTTGTCGCACAGCTGGAAGAACTGGCAGAAACAGAGCAACAAGCGGCTTTGCTCAAGCTCTGGACACAATATGAAGCCTACAAAAAAGCACAGGGGTTAGGATTACGGGGAGGAGATGGATTATTGCCTCTGAATATCGACATCGGTCGTCATCAGTTTCACGCCTTCCCCACCGACACAGGCGCCGCATCAAAGTGGCTCGTGGCGCAACTGCATCCTGCTGATCAGCATATCGGCGCGGTTGTTATCGAAAGAACTCAAACACAACCGCAGTTAAGTCATATTAATTATGACGATGACATCAATACGACCTGTTAATGCACAGACTTAATGACGACCAGCCGGTTTAGCCTATTAGGGAACTAACTCGAACTTTTCCCGCAGCAATAAACGGTCACCATCAAAAATCATAAACTCCCAGATACCTGGAACCTGCTCATAGGTTTCGGTAATTTGAAACGCCATATCATGAGAGCTTGCACTTGGGCTTAGGTCCTTAACAACCGTATATTTATCATGGCGGCTGCCATCTTTTTCAATAATGCCCGGTGTCAGATAAAGCATCGTCAGAATATTCGGTTTACTTGCATGCTTACCAGTAACATTAAAACGCACCCCAAACTTAACACCTAATGTTGCCGGCACTTGTGTTGTCGGCGTTACCGTTTCCTTACTACCGCCAACTAATAAGCGCTCACCCTCTTCCAGCTTAAGATCAGGGCGAGAGAAAACACCTCGTTCGATCTCCGTTATTTGCATCTCGGCAAATGCCGCCTGAGCCGTCAATAAAGCCACTAAAGAAATCGTTAACCGTAAAAAACGAACGAAAGATAAATGTATCATGATGTTTTAAGAATCCTGGTTGGAAAATAAAGAAGGGTACTCTAGTAACGCACAGCGCAGCCAATCAATTAAATCGTATAACGTTTTACCAGCTGAGATAGGCCAAGACTAACCTCTGCAAGCTGCGCGCTGTGACTGCGGGCCTGCTCAGAGCGCTCAGAGGCATCACGTGTACGGTCTTGAATATCGGTAACACAGGCCTGAACGCCGTCCACCGAACTTGACTGCTTTTCAGTAGCCTCTGAAATTTTATTATTCATATGACTAATATTGGTAATTGACTGCATCACCTTTTGTAGCTCTGCGCCGGCACGCTCCGACTGCACAACCGAATGCTCGGCCTGTTGCTGCTGTCGCAACATTGTTTCCGCTACCTGGTCAGAGGAACTGCGCAGCTCGTCAATCATACTGCGAATTTCTTGAGCGGCCTCTGAGGTACGTGCCGACAGCATTCGAACTTCATCGGCAACAACAGCAAACCCTCTGCCTTGCTCTCCCGCTTTAGCTGCTTCAATAGACGCATTTAAGGCCAAAAGGTTAGTTTGCCGGGCAATTGACACGATCGCATTCAGGACTGTTTCAATATTATGCGAATCTGCCTGCAACCGCTGAATCGTTGATACGCCCTGTTCTACTTCCTCTGCAAACTCACCAACACTCACCTCAAGACTTTGCATGACAGCGGCACTGTTATGCATAAAATTGTGCCCTTCATTTGCCGAGGACGATGCCTCAACAGCATGTTCGGCAACCGACTTAAACGACGCCAACAGGCTACCAATGGCCTCTGTCGCCTCATCGCTACGAGCGAGTTGCTCAGCCGTGCCCGTCTGTATTTCTTCGGCTAGTTCACCAATCGCGCCACTGACCTGCTGAACTTTATCAACCTCTTGACGTGTTTCACTCACCAACTGATTCAAGTAACGCTGTAATTGATTAGCACAATCAAGTAACTCATACAGCTCCGTAAATCCCATGGTATTTTCAAGCCGCTCCGAAAAATCGCCACTTCGTAATTTTTCTATGTAGACAGAAACAACGCGCATCCCTGACAAAACGCGAAATTGCAGCAATGCACTAATAGCGCCAGTGATAAACAATAACCCCAAAAACACTATCAAAAGCGTAATCACACGGTTTTCAGCATCCGTACGGATTTGATCTATATACTGCTTACTTTCCAGTACTCTCGCCTCCAGCACTGCCGTTAATTGCCCAACCTGTTTTTTCGCTGACTCACCAAGCTGAACTTGTCGTGCCGTTTGTTCAAGTTCCGGAACGTAGCGCTGAGTAAGGTAATAAATATCATCGGTAATTTGATCCCCCTTATCTGCAACCTTAGCAGGAGAGTCCCCCGAATCAGAGTCCAGCCCCATCATGGCCGAAAACTCATCTTCTTCCTCTTCCACCATAATACCCAGCAATGGTAACTGGTTTAGCTGCTCAGCCTTTACCACAATTTCTTGGCTTATTTGTACAAGGCTTTGCTTCAACTGATCGGAAGGAGAGCTGAAATAACGGCTTCTTAAAAGCGCCCGCTTAGCATTCATCTGAGCAATCTGAAAAGCGGCTAGCTGCAGCGCCTGCACATCATCAGAAGCGGCTGTATCCATGCCACTGCGAATATAATCCTGAAGGGTTTCTAATGCCGCTAATAGCTCACGCTCATTTTGAAGCATCAAGCCCTGTATATTTCCAGATAGTTTGCCTGCCGCACGCAGGTCAACAGCCAAACTTTCCTCCAACTTTGCCACCTCAGGCAGTAACGCCTGCTGGAAAACATCGGGTAACAAAACGACCGCCTCGGGTAATTCCGATGATAAAAAGTCTTGAGCTTTCTGAAGAGCAGATGCATCGCCTGTTCGTAAATAGTCATCAATCAACAGACGTGTCTTAACCGATACTTGCTGAACAACCTGATGATAGCGTTCACTCAATAGAAAAGGTTCTTTTAATTTTGCGAGCCCCCAAAACACACTAGCAGCCATTCCGATAATCGCTATCAGCAACATTCCGGAACTAAAACGGGTCAATGAGGAAATACGCATAAAGAAGATTTTCCAGGTGGTATTGGGGCCTGTAACGTAAATTTTCTTTATGTCATTTTTATGACAGAGCGCCTTAATTATTAAGATAAGGTGACTAAAGAAGCGACAAACTGCTTTTACCGTTCGATGCCCCATGATTTTCATTACTTGTATTCATGCGTTAACAGGCATAAAGTCAAAAGTGCGCCTACGCAAACTCTGAAGCAAGTTTTCAGTTCTGGAGAAGGCGCGACTGTGCCTCTCCCTAATCTTGGTGTTGTCAGGAGGGCATAGTATGAAATTTTCAGACCTCACCAACTCCCTCGTTCGCCTCCCCCTGTGCTGTTTATCTGTTATTGTTTTTTACAGCCTGCCACTCACGGCACATGCTGACGATGACGACAAGGCATTATTTATTCCCAGCAACAGTGCTGCTAAAAATTTTTATGGCGGTATTGCACTGGGCTACGGCGATAATGATTATCCCCTTTCCAATCAGGATGGTTCAGTCACCGGCAGTAGCCGTGACAGGCACGATACCGTGACCGACTTTTATATCGGTTATCAGTTTAATGAGCGTCTGTCAGTTCAGGCCGGACATACCGATTTAGGTCATTCGAGTTTCAAGGGTTCCTCATCCGGCGGGCCATCCTGGGACGCTGGCCCGGTCAGCGCCAAACATGATGCCGACGGCTGGGAGCTGGGAATCATGGGCCGCTGGCCCGTTGCCCCACGTTGGTACGCACTTGGCTATGTTGGCTGGATGTGGTGGGAATCCAAAGAGACCTTTGTTGAAAGTACCGGCACCAGTGTGGTTAAAGAGTCTGGCAGCGATGCCACCTATGCGTTGGGATTCGAATACGATATTGGCCGGAAAGATCGGGTGGTTTATCGCTTTATGGGGTCACACCATAAGGTCGGCGATCAGGGGTATGACGTCAACAGCGCCACCGCCGAAATCGTCTATCGCTTCCCCTAACCACTTAACCTGCCGCCTCTACTAATAGGTAAATAGAGGCGGCAGATTAAGCCAAAATATAACCACAATAAATTTGGCACACTCCCTGCATTATGGCTGTTAACGCTCAAATTGATGAAAAAAGAGCATAAAACGGAAAAGCTTTTCCGCCCAACGGCAATCATAATGGAGGACAATATGGCGACGCTGGCAGCGGCAGCATCTCTCGACGAATTAAAAAGTTTATATCGTCACTATGCAGCAATTCTTCACCCTGACAGGGGCGGCAGCACGTCACGCATGCAAAACCTGAATCACCAATACCGCATCATGAAAAAGCGACTTAAACAGGCTGCCAATGATGAAAGGCCGTTACCACAATCTTTTGCCGACTTATGCGTTGGTGATCAGCTTTACGTCAATGCTACCCGGGTAGAGGTGCTGGAGATCAAAGAACAAACCTTTCGTGTCGTCGCAGTAGGTAGGAGTCGACAGGCAACATTTAACAAACACACAGGTCTCGGTCGTAACCCTCGTCTGCGAGCCAGTTTTTATCCACTAAAAAAACCAGCACGCCACTAAGCCTTAAAACCCAAAAATAGCAGACACAAAAAAGGGGCCAACCGGCCCCTTTTTCGATAGAACAGTATTGCCCTTACTTCGTTTTAGCTTCGATAAAAGGCAGTTCTGAAACAGTTGCAGAACACTCAACAGCGCCTTTAACTTCTACTTTGTCGCCAGGGTTCAGGCCAGGCTTCAGGTAGCACAGAGCGATAGACTTGTTCAGGCGAGTGGAGTACAGCGACGCTGTAACGTAACCAACTTCTTCGCCATTTTGGAAGATTTTCTCGCCACCGGCAATTGGCTCACCAACAGCAACGTCTGCATCAGCAATGATACCGGAGAATTTTTTGGTTTCCTGGCCTTTGCGCGCTTCGTTAGCCGCTTTACCGATGTAGTCGCCTTTCTCTTTACCTACAGACCAACCCAGACCAGCTTCCCAAACAGATTCATTTTCAGAAACGTCGAATGGGTGGAACAGCAGAGCTGCTTCGATACGCAGCATATTCAGGCCTACGAAAGACAGTGGCATAACGCCTTTGTCTTTACCAGCTTCCAGGATCGCGTCCCACAGGTCGCCAACAACGTCAGCTGTAGCAATGATTTCGTAACCACGCTCGCCTGTGAAACCAGTACGGGAAACGATAGCTGGTTTGCCGAATACAGTTGTTTCGATTTGATGGAAGAACGCCAGTTCGCTGATGTTATCTGGTGAGTTTGCATCCAGAATTTCGTGAGCGATTGGACCCTGCAGAGCGATGATGTGCAGGTTATCGTCTTCTTCAACAGTTACGTCTTTACCAGCAGTGGCTTTAGCCATCGCTGTGTCAGAGTCACCCGTACCTGAAGCCAACAGGTAATGGTCGTCAGCCAGACGGTAAATGATCACGTCATCGGCAACACCACCTTCGTCAGTCAAAATTGTGGAGTAACCAGATTTACCTGGGTAGATTACATCCATGTTACGTGGCAGCAGGTAATCAACAACAGCAGAGGCGTCTGGGCCTTTGATGTGCTCACGACGCAGGCCTGACAGATCAATCAGAGCAGCAGCATTACGACAAGCATCAGCTTCTTTGTCTGGATCTGTAGCGTAAGTCCAAGCAACGCCCATGTCATTCCAGTCAGCCATAGTTGCGCCAAGAGCTTCATGGCGGCTAGTTAGTGCAGATACGCGATTTCCCATTTACAAATTCCTCTACTTTAATTATTCGGTAATGTCTTTCAGCGCTTAACGTCGTTTTTTGCTGATCTGATTAAGCGGCCTAATTGAATTCTTCAGTAACTAATCGTTACCCGGCCCAAAATTTGGGAGTAGGAAGAATAAACGCCCTTTTTAAGGAAATCCACCCCTATATGTGCCTTAAGCCAGATAATTGCCCACACTTGGTAAGGAAATTAGCATTTATTAAGAGGGCACCTCATTGTTTATGGGTATCACGTTAGAGGTAGGCTTTTTATATATCTTTTTGTAATAAAAGCTGTGATTCATTAATACTGAAAAATAAACCTTTAACCGGCTCTATTCATCTCGCCTCAACTCTTCTGGAATCGGTAAATCAGGCATCGGGCCGGGACGCTGCCCCTGCCGTTTTTCAAAACGTTGTAATTGAAAGACATAAGCAAGCACCTGAGCCACCGCGACATACAAACCGGCGGGGATTTCCTGTTCCAGCTCGGTACTGTAGAACACGGCTCGTGCTAACGGCGGAGCTTCTAGCACAGGAATGTCATGAGCTTTGGCTATTTCTCGAATTTTAAAGGCAATATGATCGGCACCCTTAGCAACCAGTAACGGCGCCCCCATATTGTCGGAGTTATACTTTAACGCCACCGCATAGTGTTCAGGGTTGGTAATAACAACGTCGGCTTCTGGTACCGCGGACATCATTCGCCCTTGAGCCATATCATATTGCAGTTGGCGAATCCGTGATTTAACCTCAGGCTTGCCCTCGGTATTCTTCATTTCATCTTTCACTTCCTGCATCGTCATTTTCAGCTTTTTGGCATGGCTGCTGATTTGGAACGGTACATCGATAATACTAATCAAAATCATCGTGCAACTCATCGCCAACACCGACCAGCCAACAATACGCAACGTATGCGCCATAGCCGGAATGGTGTCTTCCTTGGCAATGGCAAGAATATCGTTGGTCATAAAATCGAGAATAACGAGCGATAACGTAGCCACCAGCAGAAATTTGGCGATGGTTTTAAGCAGCTCCATCAACGCCTGCTTGGCAAACATGCGTTTAATACCCGCAAGTGGGCTGATCCGCTCACCCTTCGGAGCCAATGATTTACCGGACATGACCCAGCCGCCTAACGCGATAGGTCCGATGATCGCCGCCAACATGACAACAATAAAAAAGGGAATCAATGCCATCATGCTTTCAGCCATCGACTGGCCAAGGTGAATCAACATGACTTGAGGGTCGAAAATATCGTCACGAGAAAAACGAAAGTTAGCGCTCATCATATTTGATAGCCCAGCGGATATACCTCCGCCAAACGCCAACAAAGCCCCCGTCCCCCCCAATAAAATGGCGGTCGTATTTAATTCCTTGGAGCGCGGAATATCCCCCTTCTTTTTGGCATCCTCAAGGCGTTTGGGGGTTGCCTCTTCGGTTTTTTCCTGACCGCTGTCTGATTCAGCCATCGAGACTCTCCCCAAATTTATGGATTAGAGAGGTGTAGCTAAAAATAGTGATATGTTTGCTAGCGCACAACATGAACCACATGAAGGTTTGAGCACAAAGCTGAGGCAGTGATCGCGAAAATAGTGTCATTGTCACAACCCCAGCACCGAACGCATCATCATCAGGCTTTGCTCTGCTAGTTTGTCGAACTGCGGAACAAAACGTGTCAGCGTCACAAACACGATCATCAAACCAACCAGCATCGACACAGGAAAACCCAGCGCAAATACATTCAACTGCGGAGCAGCCCGATTCATAATGCCAAAGGCAAAGTTAACCACCAGCAGTGCACAAAGCGCTGGCAAAGCAATCACCAACGCACTGGCAAACATCCAGGCCCCCCACTTGGCGAGCTGCATAAAGATTCCAACATCAAAAACCTCATAACCAACCGGCATGACCTTGAAACTTTCGATAAACACTTCAATCACCACCAAATGACCATTCATGCAGACGAACATCAACATCACCAGCATCAGATAAAACTGACTCAAAACCGCCACAGAAACGCCGTTCACAGGGTCAACCATGGAGGCAAAACCCAACCCCATTTGCATCGCAATCATCTGTCCGGTGAGCACAAAAATCTGGAAAAACAGTTGAAAAATAAACGCCATACTGAAACCAATCAGCAATTGCTGACCAACTAACAAGTAAGCCTCAAAAGATAAACCATCAAGCACCGGCATATCGGGTAATAGCGGTGTCACAGCCAGCGTAATCAGTACTGCCAGCCCTAGTCGCACTCGCGCTGGCACCAACTGTGATGAAATAATGGGCACAAACATAAAAAACGCAGCGATGCGAAACAGCGGCCACAGAAACTCGCCAACCATGCCGGTTAGTTCTGAAACGGGTAAATTAAGCATGCGTCATGACCAGGTAATAGCTGCTGCTCATAAACAGCTTATTAAAGTAACAGCACTGACCAAACATCACGTAACTCATGGCTAGCCAATAATATTGGGCATATTGGTCATTAACCGATTCATAAAGTCCATCAACTCTCGAATCAGCCATGGCCCGGTCGCCATAATCGTTAACAGGGTTACCAGAAGGCGCGGCAAAAAACTCAGTGTTTGCTCATTAATTTGCGTAGCCGCCTGAAAAGTACTGATAACCAGGCCGATCAAAAGACTCGGCAACACCAGCACCGCCACCATTATTACCACTAAATAAAGTGCATCACCGAATAACCCGGCAGCAACTTCAGGTGTCATTAGGCTTCTCCTATTAAATATAGTGAAGGCTCGCGCAGTTGGGTAGCCATGCTTTTAGCTCCGTCAAATTCCATAACTGGCCGCCAACGAGCCAATCACTAACGCCCAACCATCCACCAACACAAACAACATGATTTTAAAGGGCAGCGAAATAATCACCGGAGACATCATCATCATGCCCATCGCCATCAATACACTCGCGACCACCAGATCGATCACCAGAAAGGGGATAAACACCATAAAACCAATCTGAAAAGCGGTTTTTAATTCACTGGTAACAAACGCTGGCACCAAAATCGACAACGGAATTGCTTCGGGTGACTCAAACGCACCCACCTCTGCGATACGGGAAAACATTTCGAGATCAGTTTCGCGTGTTTGCGCCAGCATGAATTCACGGAAAGGCTTAGCAGCTGTTTCCAATGCTGGCACAGGCGCTAAATCACCACTCAAGTAAGGTTGCAATGCCGTTTCGTTAGCGGCCTTGAAAACTGGCGTCATAATAAAAAAAGTTAAAAACAGCGCCAGCCCGACCAAAATCTGATTAGAGGGCGTTTGCTGCAAGCCCAGCGCCTGACGCAAAATAGAAAACACAATGATGATACGAGTAAAGGAAGTCATCATCATCAACGCCGCCGGCAATAGCGTTAGCGCCGTCATTAAGAACAGAATTTGTAGCGTCACACTGTACTGCTGCGAGCCATCATCATTGGTGGTCAGCGTCAATGCGGGCACACCCGCTGCATCCTGCGCCGCGGCGTGCGGAGCAAAGATCAAGGACATCAATATTATTAAAAGAAGGGGGAGTAACCGCTTTAAACTGCCTTTGACAGTCGCCGGATTCACACCAGAAAAATAAACCTGTTTTGTAAAAAAGGGGTTAAACATAGGCACCAAAAAAATGTCACTTTTGCGTTAAATTAACTGCGTGACATCATCTGATGCAATTTCTGTGCAAACTCTGAATTATTTTTAGATTCAGCCGCATCAGCGACCGGTTCATCGAAGGTGTGTAAGGTAGTAATTTGTTGTGCGGTAACCCCCAGCAGCAACTGCTGACCGCCAACGTCAACCAACGCCAACCGCTCACGAGTACCAACTGGTAATACAGAAACAACTTTGATCGTACCGCCACCCGTACCGCTCATGCCGCTGAAGCGCTTCACCAGCCAGCCACAGCCAAACACCAATAACAGCACAAAGGCCAAACCAGCGAGCACCGTAAAGACTTGCCCAGTACTAACGCCGGATCCGCCCACCAGAGCATTAGACGCATCAGCAGTCTCTGCCGCCGCCCAGGTATGACAACTAACAACGGTCATTAATAACCAGCTTGTAAATTGAAGGCTACGTTTCAACATGGCTTGATGGTTTTTTGACGCCTTTATTAGATAAATAAAAAGATGGTTATTTAAGTTTCTGAATACGTTCGGAAGGGCTCACCACGTCGGTTAAGCGAATACCAAACTTTTCATTGACCACCACCACTTCTCCATGCGCAATCAACGTACCGTTGACCAACACATCCAGCGGTTCCCCAGCCATACGATCCAACTCGATCACCGATCCTTTATTAAGCTGCAACAGATTACGAATGGTGATGTCGGTGTTCCCCACCTCCATTGATACGGTCACTGGAATATCAAGAATAACATCCAGTTCAGGAGATAGATTAACATCCCCGCCTTCGTCCTGTAATTGTTCAAAGCCAGCGGCTTCTACACCAGAATTTGGAGCTTGATTCGTCTGTTCAGCCTGCTGAAACTCTTCGGCAATCGCCTGATCGGGATTATTTTCATCTGACATACTGTTCTCCAAACCTGACTAGGGGCTGCTTAAACTCATTTGATGTTTCAGGATTGACCCGTTCGATCAATCTGACGCTTAATTTTAAGGGCAAGATGTTCATTGGAGGCACCCACCGCCGCTTCATAAATGGGTACGCCGTTAGCCATTAGAATACTGCTCTCTGGCATATCAATCGGAATCACATCACCGGCTTTAAAATTAAGGATTTCACGCAGTGTGATTTTTCGCTCCGCGACACGGCAACTGATTGGCACACTGGCATAACGAAGATCACGTTGCAATGCCTCTACCCAGTTACCATCGGTATACTCATTATCAACCTGCACGCCTGAATCCAGAGCCTCACGAACAGGCTCTAGCATAGAATAAGGAATAGCCACTTGTATCCGGCCACCCTTTTCTTCAATTTTGATCTCAAAGGTGCTCAGCACAACCACTTCACTGGGGCTGATAGCTTTAATCATTGCCGGGTTTTCTTCATTACTGAGATATTCAAAATCGATATCCATAATTGTTTGCCAGGCTTGCTTCATATCCACAAACACCTGACTCAATACCTTTTGAATTATGCGCTGTTCAGTAACAGTAAACTCGCGCTCTCCAATTGCATTGTCATGCACACCGCCACCAAAAAACCGGTCAACCAGATTGACAACTAAATCCGCATCCAGCACAAACATAGCGGTTCCACGCAGCGGGTGAATTTTCACCAAACTTAAGCTGCTGGGTATCCCCAGCATTTGCGTGTACTCAGAAAATTTAATGTTCTCGATTTTAGCCGCTGTGACCACCGGCGTCTCGCGCAGCAGGTTAAACATGCTTTGCTCCGTAAACCGAGCAAATCGCTCATTAATCATTTCCAGCGTTGGCAAACGACCGCGCACAATATGATCCTGACTGGTCAAATCATACGCTTTAACACCGCCGTCTACAGGCGATTGAGACTCCGTCTCTTCCGTTTCAAACTCGCCTTCATCGACACCGTTGAGCAGGACATCAATTTCATCCTGTGATAACAGCTCTTCTTCAGACATGCGCCTTCTCGAACATTAAACTCGTTTCCTAATTAGCGGCTTAATTACTGCATCACAAAATCAGTAAACAGCACCTTATCCACTTTCAACGCTTCATTTTTTGACGTAATGAAGGTTTGCACCACGGCCAGCGCTTCTTCGTTCAAATCCATACGCCCCTGAGCACTTTGCATATGGTTTAAATCCTGCGCACTGAACAGGTTATTGAGAGAACTTTTTACAACTGGCTCATGCGCTTTTACCAACCTCAAAACCCCTTGATCCTTGGTCTTAATAGTCACATTAATTTGCAAGTAACGCTGCTTACCACCAGACATCACGGTCACAATAAAGGGTTCATTGAGACGGTGGTAAAGTGACTGTACATGCTGAGGTTCAAGTTGCTCCTCAGCGACGGGCTCATCATTACTTCCACCTACCAGAAAAAACACACTGCCGGCACCCACACCAATGCCCAACAACACAGCAGCAATGATAATAATTAATTTACCCTTGCCCTTTTTTTCCGTACTTTCTTCAACCTCTAACTCTTCTTCAGCCATAATTTTTAAAAGTTAATTCTCGTTTTTTAGTCTTTTGAGCTCATTTTATGAGCTCGTAAATTGCCTGCATTCGTTTATAAACGCAGCCCTTATAGGCGATTAAAACAGATGAAACCAGCCTTTATCCGGGAAATTGGCGGGTAATCATACCCGCCTCCTTAACTATAGCAATCAAACGAAAATTTACGCGTAAAAATCAACTAATCCATCAGACTCAATCTGTTGTACCAGGCCCGCCTCAGGAGCACCTGCCAGATCATCAGTTTCACCTGTCGAGTTACGAGCAGAGCCGTCCCCTGCATCAGCTTGAGCGTGTTCCGAGTGTGATTGATCTGAAACATCCACATCCGCCAAATTAAGACCACCTGACTCCATCATTTCACGCAATCTCACCACGCTGCTTTCCAGTGCTTCACGGACACCAGCCTGTTGACTACTAAACTGCACCGTCGCCTGTTCTCCACTGACGCTGATTCGCACATCAACAGGTCCCAAGTCACGCGGGTTAAGCTGCAGCTCTGCAGCACTGATACCGCGATTAGCCAACCACATAATACGCTGCGACATGGCCTGTCCCCACTCCGGCGAGCCCACCGGCGTTTGCACGCTAGCCGAAACAATCCCGGCTTTGGCTGGCGTTAATGCCTGTGAAGCCTGACTCAAACTGTTTAAACGTGGCAAACGATCAGCGGCAGACTCGGCGGCATTGATCGCATCGCCCACACCGGCTGCTTTTGCCGCCGTAGTTGAGCCATCCACTTTAACGGTGCCAGCGGCCAACTGTTCACGTAATGCTTTAAAATCCATGGCTGCGGTTAATTGGGCCAACCGGTCCTGTGACGGCTGCCCGGTCATGTCACTATTGCTGGCTGCCGCTTTAGCGGCGGTTGGCGTATTGATATCACCTGCTACAGTATTATCCGCCACACCAGCTGTTCGGTATTGTTTAAACTCACGCGCTGCCTCAGCGGCAGCAGTTGAGGGCTGAGCCGAACGCGCGCTCACCTCATTTTCTGCGTTTTTAGCCGTCACTTTCTGTTCGCTGTCAGACTGTCGTGTTTGCAGCACAGCGCTTTCTTCATCAGGTAAAGCCTGCTCTTCGGTTAATGCCTGCTCTGTTGCAGCCGTTTGGCTCTCGGCAGCTTCCTGGCTGTCATTCTCAGCCAGCACAGCCTCCTTAGCCAGCTGCTCCGAATCAACAGGCAGTCCATCAATCACATCAGCTGCCTGTGCATCACTAACGCTGTCAGTCTCCTCTGCCGGTGTCTCTTTCAGATCAGCCGTCAACTCACCTTCCTGTTGCCCGACAGCAAAAGAAGCATCATCCGATGATGAGGCAAGATCAGACACTTTAATAGTGGTTGCCACATTAGCATCGTCAGCCATCCCTTCTGTTTGCTTTTGCCCATGTTCGGCTGCTTCTTCTGTGGTTTCACCTTTAGCAACCGCCGAGACCTTCTGACCATGGTTGTCCGAGGCTTGCGGCAAAGGCTTGCCGTTGTCCGCACTTTTATCGGCTGCCTTGGCCTGTTTTACGGGTGTATTTTGTTGTGCTTGATTAGATCGGTGTTCCGGGCGAGCAGCCGTATCTGCTGATCTTTTTTGCTGTGAAGGCTGGCGTACTTCAGCATCCTCACGGCGCTGCTGTCGATAAACCTCTTCAAAGGAATTTCCTTTACGATTCAAAGCACTTAGCTCTGAGCCCTGATTATTTAAAGCGGCGCTATTACGGCGTTTTGCCAAATTTATCGAAGGGCTTTCAATATTCAGCAAAATATCAACAGGACGATTAGTTGAGTTCATTTATTTTCTCCAGCTCATAGCATTCGGCGATCATTCGAATATATTGCCGCTTGTCTAAAAAGGTTCCCTACTGGAGATAAAGCAATTGGCGGGCCAATTCTTAAAAAGAAAGCAAAAAAGACTTACATCAAACCATTGGCACGGCGTAAATTCATCATTTGCTGTGCCTGCTCATCGAGCATTTTTTGTTCGCGTTTGTCTTCATCCAAACGTTCCTGCTGTACGTTACGCTCGATTAAGCTATCCATGCGTTTAACCGCACCGCGTTGCTCAAACCATTGATTTTTAGCGAGGTTTTCCTGCTGACGAACCAGCTCAAGCTGTTCTTCCTGCTGTGTTATCGCCGTACTTAAGCGATTAAGAAACTGATAATAACCCTGCAGTCGTGTGGCTGAAATCCCCTGCGCGCCCTCTTGGCTTACCATGCGCTCATATTCGCCCCGGTAGTCTTTTAACTGCTGGAGTTTTTGTTGCTGTTCCGCAACTTTGCCGCGCGCGTCGGCCAGCACTTTAACCTGCTCCTGTTCGCGGTTTTTTTCCAGCTTTAACAAGGGTGCTAATCGTTCAGATTTTTTCATGGCTATTCACTTATTTGTGCGAAGCGACAATTTACGGCTGTCCGGGAACAGGGCCAAGTATGGTGGCCAGATCACTACTGCTTTGTTGGTAATCGACCGCCTCGTTGAGCCCCTGCTGCAGAAATTGCTTCATCACCGGCATACGCTGAATAGCAAAATCAGTTTCCGGATTGCTGCCTGCGACATAGGCTCCCACGCTGATTAAATCGCTGCTCTGCTGATAATTTGCATATACCTGCCGGAACTGCTGCGCGAGCTGCATTTGTTCAGGATTGACGACCTGCGGCATAACACGACTCACCGACGCTTCCACATCAATAGCCGGATAATGCCCTGCTTCTGCCAAGCGTCGTGATAACACAATATGGCCATCTAAAATGGCTCGCGCAGCATCAGCAACCGGGTCCTGTTGATCATCGCCCTCTGTTAACACGGTGTAAAAGGCCGTGATCGAACCTTCACCCGCAGCGGCATTACCGGCCCGCTCCACCAGTTGAGGCAGCTTAGCAAAAACCGACGGCGGATAACCTTTCGTTGCAGGCGGCTCACCGACAGCCAATGCCAACTCCCGTTGTGCCTGGGCATAACGTGTCAGCGAATCCATCAGCAGCAAAACATTTTTACCCTGATCTCGAAAATATTCGGCAATACTGGTGGTCAACATTGCCGACCTTAAACGCATAAGGGGTGAATCATCGGCAGGGGAAGCAATCACCACAGCTCGCGCCAGACCGGCTGGCCCTAAACAGTCATCAATAAATTCTTTGACCTCTCGTCCCCGTTCGCCAACCAGCCCAACAACGACAATATCGGCTTCGGTAAAGCGCGTCATCATACCCAGCAACACACTTTTCCCCACCCCACTACCGGCAAACAGTCCTAAACGTTGACCACGGCCCACCGTCAGCAGTGCATTTATGGCCCGAATTCCCACATCAAGTGACTCATGAATCGGGTTACGGCTCAGCGGGTTGATATACTGGCCCTCCAACCCGGTTTTTGCATCAGCTTGCAAGGGGCCTTTATCGTCAAGCGGTTCCCCCACGCCATTTAAAACTCGCCCCAGCAAACCATAGCCCACGGGCACTTCTTTGGAGCGCTGTACAGGACGAACACGTGCACCGGGGCGGATACCCTCAACCGGCCCCAACGGCATTAAAAAAACACGATTGTCGGCAAAACCGACCACTTCTGCTTCCATGTGACGGCCATTGGCCATATCAATTTCACAATGGTCACCAAGCGCCACATTGCAGCCAACCGCTTCTAACGTCAGCCCAACGATACGGGTTAAGCGTCCTTCAACGACAGGATCAACTCGCTCTGGAATTCGCTCACTAAAACGGTTAAGGCGGGAGGCGAGATCGGTGTGCATCAGGCAGGCCCTTCCGTATGTCCCGCCGCCAGCTTTTGGCCCAGCATGTCTTCCAACATGAGCTGAAAGCGCGTATCGAGCGTGAAGTCCACAAAACTATGCTGAGAGCGAATCATACAGCCCCCACTCACTAAACTGGGGTCAGCAATAATCTGCCAGCTTTCACCCTGCGCCTGTGCTGCACTTGTTAACAAGTCAACATCATTGGGGTGCACCATAATACGAATATTTTCACTACCTTCCGGTAATTCAGCCAACGCCTGTCGTGCAATACCCAGCATGGCCTGCTCATCCACCTGCGGCAGATTTTTAATCAGTGCCCGTGCCATCCCGGCCGACAGGTGAACCAACGCCAGCTCAAGCTCCTGCTGTTGCTGTTGCAACGGGTGAATCATTTGCCCCATCAGGTGATTAATCTGCGCCTTCATCTGATTTATTTCGGCTTCCGCCTGCTGCATACCTGCCTGGCGCCCGAGCTCCAAGCCCTCCTGGTAAGCCTGTTCCTGGATAGCCTGCGCTTTTGAAGCCGTCATCGGCCCGGCAAAGGGATCAACCGGTTTGCGGTGACTCTCTGGAATACCACGTCGTTTAGGCTTGCCACCAAGTTGAACTAACTCACCCACCGGCTCCAGTTCAGGCATTTGCCAGGCCTCACATTGCTGGGCCTGTTCAGCGGGCATCACCGCAGGAATATCACTCTCATCACTCATAACGGATTCACGCCTCGGTTAAACCATGTCATCGCCGCCACTACCCAGTTGAATCTCACCCGATTCAGCAAGGCGACGTGCCACCATCAAGATCGCCTTTTGAGACGCTTCTACTTCACTGAGACGAACGGGCCCCTTAGCCTCCAGGTCATCTTTTAGCAACTCAGCAGCCCGTTTTGACATGTTATTGAAGATTTTATCCTGCACCATTTCATCGGCCCCTTTAAGGGCAACGATCAATTCATCAGAGGAAACCTCTCGCAGCAGCGCCTGGATACCACGATCATCAACATCAACGAGGTTATCGAAGATAAACATTAAATCCTGAATCTGAGTACTCAGCTCTGAATCCTTATCACTCAACTCCTCCAGCAACTGCGACTCAATGCTGCTATCAATCGCATTGATAATATTAGCCGCCGTTTTAGCGCCACCCAGGCTGGTTTGCTGGGTCGTCGTGCCGGTTTTAACCTGGCGCTCAATGATTTCATTAAGCTCCTCCAGCGCCGAAGGTTGTACCGTCTCCAGCTTAGAAATACGAATAATTAAATCGAGGCGGTCTTTTTCTTCAAACAGCGCCAAAACACCTGCTGCCTGATCCGAATCCAGGTAAGCCAAGACAATTGCCTGTACCTGTGGGTGCTCGAAACGGATAATATCGGCCACCGCCAACGGTTCCATCCATTTCAGCGTATCCAGACCGGAGGTATTTCCTCCCATCAAAATTCGCTCAATAACACTGTTGGCCTTTTCTTTGCCCAGCGCCTGTACCAGTAACTTTTTAATATAACGGTCAGAGCCCATGGTCAGGCCCGTCTCATCTTCGATGTCTTCCATAAAACCCGCCAACGCACCATCCATCTGTTCTTTATTGATGTTTTGTAACGTTGACATAGCAGTTCCAATTAGCTGCACTTCCTTGGGATCCATGTGACGCAGAATTTGCGCCGCATGGTCTTCACCCAGGCTCATCAGCAAAATGGCGGCATTTTCCACCGTTTGAAACTCGCTTTTACTCATCAGTTTTAACCCACTGTTTTACAACCTGTGCCGCACGTTGCGGGTCACTATCAATCACACTTTGCACATTAGATAACGACATACCACCCGCACCAGGACCAGGCAACATCATAGCGGCAGCGCCGCCTCCCGAAGCTGACTGCTGCATGGCCATTGCCTGACTGGGCGTTGCATTTGCCATTGCCTCAGCCTGTTTAGCCGCTTCCTGAGCACGCGCCGTTGCTTCGGCCAACGCTTTCTGCTGCTGACCATTATTGGCTAATGACTTCATTATGGGTCGGATCACCACAAATACCAGTATCAAGACTAATAATGCCGCCAGCCCCTGCTTAACCAGTTTCATGAACCAGGCCTGTTCCCAGAGCGGCACTTCAATTTCTTCAGCCACCTCGACTTTAACAGGCATAAAGGGCGCATTAATAACGGTGACGATATCCCCGCGCGCTTCATCAAAGCCCACAGCGCTCTTCACTAAGTTCGTCAAACGCTCAATATCGGCCTCAGCCCAGGGTGCCGGTTCATCACCACCGACAGGAACAACATTATCAACCACTACCGCTACCGACAGGCGCTCGACTTTTCCCTGCTGATAACGAGTATGGCTGATTTTACGATCCAGCTCATAGTTTCTGGTCGCCTGAGTACGGCTATTTTGAGGCGCACTGGCAACCGCACCGTCTTCACCGGCACCTGCACCAACTTCAGGCACAGAAACACCACCAGCGGGCTGATTAGATAAAGCACCCGGAATGCCACCAGCACCCGCTAAGCCACTGCGTGTTTCCTCCATTGTTTGCTCACTGCGCAGCACCTGTAATTCAGGGTTATAGGCTTCTTGCGTTTCTTCCTGTGCGGTGAAGTCCACATTGGCTGATACTTCGGTACGGAACTTATCGGCACCCACCACCGGTAAAAGAATTCCCTCTACGCGACTATTAATCACCGCTTCTAACTTACGGGTATATTCAAACTGGTGAGCTGCGACAGCCGCATCTTCAGTTTCGCCAGTATTCGACAGCAAACGGCCGTTTTGGTCGACAATGGTGACATCCATCGGATCCAGTTGCGGTACGCTGGATGCAACCAGGTTTGTGATCGCATTCACCTGCTCATTACGTATTGATCGTCCCGAGATCAAATCAACAAAGACAGACGCCGAAGGTTTACGCGCATCACGCACAAAAACGGTCGCCTTTGGCAGACCCAGATGAACCCGCGCTGAGCGCACCGCCTGCAGGCTCGCAATAGTCCGGGCCAGCTCTCCTTCAAGGCCTCGGCGGTAGCTGATATTTTCCATAAACTGGCTGGTACCCAAGCCCTGCTCTTTATCGAGCAACTCAAAGCCAACATTACGGTTATCGGTAATACCGACCCCCGCCAGCTTCATACGCGCCGTGTGCATTTGATCGGCGGCGACCAACAGGCCACCACTACGGGGATCAATTTTAAAAGGGATATCATTTGACTGTAGAACACTAACAGCCTGATTGGCATCCATGCTCTGCACATCGGTCAGCAGTGGCGCGTAATCCGGTTCCTGTGACCACATAACGACCCAAAAGCCCAACGAGATACTCGCCGCCAGACCCAGCAGTAAAAACACCTGCCGAAAAACGCCCACACTGGCAAAACCCTGTACCAAATTATTAGTCGCTGGCACGGCTGTTGCTGCGCCACTGGCGTTGCTATTTGTGGTTGCTGGTAAGGTAGCCATAATGTTGTCTTCTACGTTTTTTCTTTAGTTTTATAGTTAGAAAGTTTAGACAGGCGCTAAAACAGCACCCTGATTAGTCTGCTTAAACCGGCATTTTCATAACGGTTTCATAGGCCGACACCAAACGGTTACGCACCTGCGTCATGGCCTGAAAAGACACACTGGCCTTTTGCATGCTGATCATCACCTGTGTCAGATCAACATTCGGATCTCCCTGTTCATAGGCCGTAGCCAGCGCACCCGCTTTTTTCTGCGCGTCATTAACGCCGTTCACAGCATCCGACAGCATCTCGCCAAAACCGGGACCTTCGGTTTTATCCGCCCCCTGAACACCCATTTCACGGTTTAACTCAGCCGGTTTATTAACCTGCCCCTGTGCCTGCGCCTGCATGTCACGCATCTGCATTAAAACACTATTGATATCAGCTCTTACGTTCATTTTATTATCTCCTAGCAGGCTTGCAGCGCGGCATCCAGGTCAAAACCTGATTCACGCATTTTGGCAAGTTTATAGCGCAGTGTGCGTGGGCTAATCCCCAGTTTTTCTGCCGCTTGTTTTTTACGACCACGTTCATTTTTCAACGCATCAACGATCAGCTGAAACTCATGGTTCTTCATTCCGCTACCAAGACCACTAGCTTGCTCCCCGGAAGCGGGGCTCGTCACTGCCGAAGCAGCAGATGCGACTGACTCACTGGTCGGCATTTCATCGACCCTAATATCTGTTGGTGTAGTCGTTGTCATTTGCTGAGGTGCCATCACCGTGAACATCAAATCGTCGGCACCAATAAACTCTCCCTGCTGGAGAATCAACGCGCGTTGAATAACGTTATCCAGCTCGCGCACATTACCCGGCCATTCATAGCCCATCAGCTTGCTTTGTGCAGCGGCGTCGAGCACCACCTTGCCTTTATTCATTTTCTGGCAGTGCATATTCATCAGGCGAGTTGCCAACGGCACGATGTCTTGACGACGCTCGCGTAGCGGTAGCCACTGCAGGGGGAAAACACTCAGCCGGTAGTACAAATCTTCACGGAATTTATGTTCGCTCACATGCTGGCGTAAATCACGGTTAGTGGTGGCAATCACCCGGACATCCAATTTGATCACCTTTTTACCGCCAACACGCTCCACCTCGCGTTCTTGCAAAACGCGCAGCAACTTAGCCTGTAAGCCAATCTCCATCTCGGATACTTCGTCCAGCAGCAAAGTACCACCATCAGCCTGCTCAAACTTACCCGGGTTACTGGTATAGGCCCCGGTGAACGCCCCTTTTTCATGTCCAAATAGGGTCGCTTCCAGCATATTTTCAGGGATCGCCGCACAATTAATAGCCACAAAAGGTCCGTCCGCACGAGGGGAATTATTATGGATATAGCGCGCTAACACTTCTTTACCGGTACCGCTCTCGCCGGAGATCAATACCGTAGATGGCGTCGCTGCAACCCGTTGTGCCAACTCCAGCAACTGCTGGCTAGAGGGCTCCATGGCAATGGGCTGCTCCAGATCCTGCTGCGAACTGCTGCCACTCACATAACGCGACACGGTATCAACCAGCAGTTGAGGCTTAAATGGCTTAAGCAGATAATCGACGGCGCCATTGCGCATGGCGTTAACCGCATGACTAACATCACCATAAGCAGTGACTAACAATACCGGTAGCATGGGCAATTTTTGCTGCAGGCATGCCAACAATTCATGGCCACTCATGCCTCCCATATTGACATCGGTGACCACCATATCGACCGCCTGCTTTTCCAGCAATGCCAATGCCGCCTCTCCGGAATCCGCTTGCATAACAGCAAAGCTGGCCAGTTCTAGCGTATCGCACAGTGCTTCGCGCAGCTCAAGGTCATCCTCGACAACCAAAATTAAACCCTTGCTCATAATGCTCCCTCCACAACCTGCTGTGTTACCAACGGCAATAGCAGTGTGATTTCTACACCCCTTTCTACGTCAGAATTAATCAAAAATTCGCCGCGATGTGCCTTCACCACACTTTCGACAATACTCAACCCCAAACCCGTGCCATGGGACTTCGACGTAACAAACGCTTCACGAACCTGCTCTTTGATACCGTCAGGAATACCCGGCCCCTGGTCCATGACACGAATACACAAATAGCCATTAGCCGTCGTATCCAGCTCAATGGTAATGCTGGCACCTTTGCCAACCACCTCAATGGCGTTATTAACTAAATTCAACACCGCGCCAATTAGCGCGTCACTGTTGCACTGTAGCAGGCAACCCACTGCATTATTGGTTAACTCACAGCAAGACTCGCTGGTCGCCAACGGCGCTTCCATAGCCGCAGCAATACCCGCGGCGAGCTGCTCGGCACTCATTCGGTTATCCAACGGCATGTCGCCTTTGGCAAAAATAAGCATGTCACGCACCTGCTGCTCCAGATGATTCAAACGCGACATTAATTTGCCTGCAAAACGTTGCTGCTGCTCGGGTGCCAGCTCACCACCTAAAAGGTGCTCGCCGTATAACATCGCCGCCGACAGGGGCGTACGAATTTGATGAGCTAAGGAGGCCGCAACTTTCCCTAATGCAGATAATCGTTGATGCCGGCTGAGGCGCTCCTGCAGAGCACGGGTTTCCGTCATATCCGTAAGCACAATTAACTGTCCTGGCTCACCATCCAGTGAACGCGTGGCAATACTGACACGGCGGCCATCCTTTAATGACACCTCATGACCATCATCCAACCGCGGAGCAAATACTCGTTGAATAACATTTAACCAGGACTCACCTTCCAGTGGCTCACCCAGCAGTTCAATCGCTGCCGGATTGCACTCCTGAACACGACCCGACACATCCAGCACAACAACCCCCACGGGCAGAGCACTCAACAAACCTTCAAGACGACCAGTGACACGCTCTCTGGCGGCCACTTCCGTTTCACGGCGCGCCTCCGTCTGCGCTAACTCAGCGGTTAACTCGCTCACCTGTTGCTCAAGTAACTGGTATGCCTCTGTCAGCTGCTGAGACATCAAATTAAAACTATCAAATGCTGCTTGCAGCTGGCTCTGTTCGGAAAGAGGTGCCACATGATCAAACGGCGCAACCGCTTGCAATGTCGCATTCGGTCGTTGCGCCGAGGTATCCTTTAGTTGCTGTGCCGCTGATGCTGCCATTGTCTGTTGTCTCCTTCACGCACGTCATCTAATTGACGAATCTGCGGTGATATTGTTATCTACAGACTGTTTTGCAAAGTTTGTGCCTACATACAAAAAAACACAGCAACAATATTTTTAATGCTTAAATTTCAACAAATTAAAAAAACAAACAGAAATAAAAGATGGATAAAAACGGCCAGAAAGGCAGTTTTTTGACAGGCTTTTTATTTAGTATCAGCGAGCACTTAACGTTTTTCGAAAAACAGGTTTTAAGCACACTGACAGAGCAGTCCACTGAACCACTGCAAAGAAAGGAATAACGGTTAAGGCATCAAAGAATCGATTAACGCTGCAAACCGTATTTACGAATTTTTTCCACCAATGTGGTACGACGAATTTGCAGTTTCTCGGCCGCTCGCGCCACCACAGAATCGGTTTCCTCCAGAGCTTTTGCAATCAGGTCTCGCTCCAGATTGCTCAGGTATTCCTTAAGATCAATACCTTCCTCAGGAAGCACCGCCGAGGCCGTCACATCACTGGTTGCGTGATTAACTGTTTCAGGCGTTTCAAGAAACAGCTGCTGAAACTCCTGTTCCTCTTCCTCACAGCCATACTGAAATTTCTGCGGCAAATCATGGATACCGATGACGGAATCCGGGTGCGTAATGGCCAGCCGCTCAACCAAATTCGCCAGCTCACGGACATTCCCCGCCCAGTTATGCTGACACAATGACTTAATCGCAGAATGATTAAATTTAACCGCACCGCGGCCCTCTGCTTCCATTCGGTAAAGCAGCTCATTAAGCAACAGAGGAATATCTTCAACCCGATCACGTAAAGCAGGCATCTCAATGGGGAATACATTAAGCCGGTAATACAAGTCTTCACGAAACGTATTATCGATAATCATCTGATCCAGATCTTTATGCGTGGCGGCAATAATACGCACATCGGCCTTTAACTCTTTAGTACCACCAACACGCTCATAGACGCGCTCCTGCAGGACACGTAACAGTTTCACCTGCATATTAAGCGGCATATCACCAATTTCATCGAGGAACAGCGTACCGCCCTCAGCCATTTCAAAACGGCCAGGTCGACTACTGATGGCGCCGGTAAATGCCCCTTTTTCATGACCAAATAATTCACTTTCCAACAACTCAGCTGGAATCGCACCACAATTGACGGGGACAAAGGGTTTCTGTCGGCGAGCTGAATTGTAATGCAAGTTGCGAGCAACCACTTCTTTACCGGTGCCTGACTCGCCCGTAATTAGCACGCTCACGTCTTTATCGGCCACCTGCATCATCAAACGGCGTACCACTTGAATATGCTGACTGTTGCCAACCAGACTGCGGAACAGTTCTATTTCCCGGCTCTGCTTGCGATCACGCATTTTGTCATACTGCTCACGATAAAGCTGAGCACGATGCAGACTATCGAGCAACTGGTTATAGCCTACCGGTAATTCAATATTTCCAATCACCATGCGTCTCAAGGTCGCATCGGCAGATTCGTCCAATGCCTGCTCCCCCATCAACAGCACAGGTAGCCCCGCATCCCAGGCGGTTAAATCGGCCAACAGGGTTTGTAATTCAAAATCCACCTCAACACCACCGATCAAGATGGCGACAACGTCACTGCTTTGCTCAAAACCTTCCGTCGCTTGACGCTTCCAATCACTGGAATTGGCCACCACCACAGAGTGACCTAAAAAGTCATGAATCACCCGCAAGTCATAGCGACGCTGGTCATCATTATCAATAATCAGAACTTTAATTTCTTTGCGCATTAGAGATGGCTTATTGTGATTAAGGCGTGAGTTCAAAAATTTGACGCAGTGTAGCGTTAGCTACCTTAAAGTTAAACTAGAAACTGGCATTGTCAAATTTGTGACGCAGTTTATTTTTAGTGGCTGTAGCGGCCGTAAGGAATACTTAGAGGTGAGAATAGGACACTAGAGATGAGAACGGACACTTAAGACGAGAATAGCAAGACATTAGAGACGAGAATGACTAAATACAAGAAAGTCCGTTATGTGCTGTGAGCTAAACCGGTGTTTGAAAAACTATTCTTCAACTGAGAAGGAAGCGCAGAGAAACGCTGCTTTAAATTATCCGTGTTACTGGCATCGCTAACTGCTGACCTCAATTAAGCAGTATTTGGTTTTTCCTATGACTTTTTTCCAGCGTGCTTTATAAGAGCCGATTATATTTACGGCCTTATCTTTTTTCCCTGTTGGTTTTAGAATTGTCCCAGTAATTGATTGCTCACCCCTGAATAAACCATAAATACCGTCAGCTCCACCTGAATAAAATAAGCTATCATCTGCAACAGCGATAAAATAAGCAGACTTAAACCCTGATTTCGAAAGTTGCTCTAAAAATGCAATGTCTTTGCAGAAGCTGAACATGCTTTCAGGAACTTGCCCATTTCTTGGGTATTTTAATTCCATGACACAATTAAGTTCACTTTTACCTGTATACATTGCAAGATCAATTTCTTTTTTTTCGTACTTTGGTTTATCAAATCCGAAGTATGAAACATTTCTTTCAAACTGAATTTTCCTGTCTGGAAATTGACCGCGTAAAAAAATCCCAAGCTCATGCTGAAGGCTAAATTCGTTGTAAATTTCGATTTTTTGATTTGCAACGAGTTCGAAAAATTGGCTAATGATTCGTTTCATTTATTTCAGCTAACGCTTAGGGTGCGGGGCAAATGAAGCAAAGCGGAACGTAGTCTCGCCCGACCCAATTGTATGGATAATACTTCCCTGTTTTGGGTAAAGTGAGGCCCAGGCTTTAGCGGCAACTAAAGCTTTCCCTGTCGCAGTTCGTCGACCCATTGGCTCCTCAAATGAGAGACCGTTAACAAGTAAGAACGCGGCAGTGGACTCCAAGCGATCAACTCGGATAGTCAACTGGGCCTCGAGCCCGTATCAGCAAGGCAGAGTCAGCTTATTATGAACACAGCAAAGAATCAAAATGAAATCACCGTCGGGGTCGATACCGGCAAGCAGCAACTGGATATTTATATCCACCCGCTGGAGCTTTATTTCACCACATCAAACGATGAAAAGGGTATCGCCGATGCCGTGAATGAGATTCGAAAACACCAACCCACACGTATCGTTATAGAAGCGACGGGGCGACTTGAGCACGTCTTTATTATGGCTTGTGCCAAGGCTCAGTTACCCTTTGTGGTTGCCAACCCGGCACAGGTTAAAAAATTTGCCGGTGCGGTGGGGCAAGTAGCAAAAACGGACAAGCTCGATGCACGCTTGATTGCCCACTACGGGGCTGTGATCAAACCCGAGCTGTCGACGTTAAGGCCAGATGAACTGCGGCGTATGAGCGATTTGCTGTCGCGCAGGCAACAGCTTTTGGTGATGCAAACCATGGAGAAAAATCGCCTCCAGATCATGCCCAAAGAACTTCTCAGCAGTATCAAGCCCATACTGACAGCGCTCAAAAATCAGCTGGCAAAGATTGATCATCAACTGCTGAAATTGATTGAAAACAGCCCGCAATATCAGCACAAGAATGCGCTGTTGCAAAGTGTGCCCGGGGTCGGCCCTGTGGTGGCACTGAGTTTAATCAGCAACATGCCAGAGCTGGGCTGTTTAACCAACAAACAAGCCGCGGCGTTGGTGGGCGTTGCGCCGATCAATCGAGACAGCGGCAGTTATCAGGGGCAGCGCAGAATACGGGGTGGACGTGCTCAAATACGGACTGTGATGTACATGGCGATGATGTCGGCAATGCAATGTAATCCGGTGTTTAAAGCCACCTATCAACGGTTATTAGCCGCGGGAAAAGCCAAGAAAACAGCGATCATTGCTTGTGTCAGAAAGATGGTGGTTATCTTGAATGCGATGCTAAGAGATGGCGTACCGTGGAACCCTGCAATGGGTCAATAAGTTAGGGGTTGACGCCATAGTCACTTGTTATACGTTTCTAGGTGCATGGGCATGACCTCATTAGCACTAGGGGAAATGGATTGTTATCTTCCTTTTGCTTCAAAACCAGGAAAACGTCCCTTCAATCTGTCCACAGTGGACCTCCATTTGGGAGTTGTCGGCTTACAAACAGTATTCTGATTGCCGAACATCCCTACTTCCTGAACAGCTTGCTCTAAATTTTTTGTATCAAGCCACTCAACCGAGACAAAGTACTCGCACTTTTCTTCGTCATCAGCAAACTCACGGTGATATGTGCCTTCCTTTAGAACTTCGAGGGCAGGTCTCTCTCCTTCGCTAGTATTTAGTGTAAATTCTGATGCAGGCAGCGCGTGGCTGAGTGCTCGACATACACCGACAAAACCTGCTCCTGGCACTTTGACCCAGACCCTATCGCCTGGGCTCAGAAGTTGCAGAGTGCGTGAATACCACGCTCCACCACCGCCACAAATAAAGCCGTACTCAAGAGCCTCAGACCATGATCGAGATATGCCATGACCGAATGAGCTATAGTATTCGCCATTCCAAGGTTCTGAATCTCGCGTTTTTGTTTTTGATGCGGCCGACTGTGTTTCAATAGGATCAAGCAGCCAAGTACGGCTAATTATTTTCTCATCCCCATTCGAAAACACCTGGAAGAACAAAACGTTGATGGCGACATCACGATCGTTGAGGTATGCAACGATACGTTCAGTACTTGCATCCAACTCCGCAGCAACAATTATTATCTGATGACTTTGATTCAGTTCATCTTCATCAAGTCTTTGCCCAAACTTTCTTTCAAAGTCCTCTGACAATTCCCGCCCCGATGAAAACCGGCTGTAAATTTCGACGATGTCTTCAGGCTCAAGCTTTTCAACCCATGAAGCATAGTCCAATGACTGTGCTACAACTTCTCTGGGCGTACGATCTCGCTTTAACTCAATAAGAACTAATGAACCATCTGGAGCAATTGCTAAGAGGTCAAGAGGTTGGTTGTTGAAGGTCCGCTCCTGCTGACCGATGAGCATCCACTCGTCCGAGAGCATCCGAGGCTCTTGAACTATCATTTCCTCCAACATTTTCTCAGTCTCCAGTCGAGACTCCGCCATGATCTGCGGTTTTTCACCCACTTTCCAAAGGTGTGTCTTTACAGGCATTGCTTACTCGTCCTTGTGGTGCTTAATACTTGGAGGCTAATTTTTCTGGTAATTAGACCTTGGCCACTTCAACAGCTTCACGCTCTAAAATAAACAGCTGATTGATCAATAAAAACTCTTTCACGGCATCATTGAGATTAGTATCACTTTCTCGGTGTACTCGATTATTTCGATAAGCCATATAGGCTCCTGTAAAAAGAGACACTCTACCTTTAGATTCAGCATCTAAAATATTAGGCCAGTGCAATAACGGCTCATTTCCATGGAAAGCCTGTGAAAATAATTTTACTCCGCTCACGTCTTCAAGATTTGTTCTTTTTCTAACTATATCCTCTAAACGTCTATACCCAGAAATCAAAGCCAAATCAGGGTTGTCACAGAGTCCAATAGCTAGATCCATAATCCTAAGATCAATAATTGAGAACGGCACAATGAATAGCCCCTATAAACCTAGACCACTCCGTTATTCAATTTAAAACGGTCTTCGTACTGCTGGGGTGACAGCAAACCATTTGTACCATGCTTGCGTTTCGAGTTGTAAAACATTTCGATGTAATTAAAGATGTCTTCTCTGGCCTCCTTTCTGGTTTTGTAAATTCTTCGACGAATGCGCTCCCGTTTGAGCAGC